>CADBOW010000035.1 GCA_902796375.1 uncultured Lachnospiraceae bacterium
ATGCTGGCAGTATGCGCCATGTCCCGGCTTACGCCGGGAAAAACCGCCATGTCCCGCTCATCGTCGGGACAGTCTGCTGATCCGGATTATGGCAGGGAGCAGGTGGAGGATCCCCTCTATCTGGTGCTGGACGGAGTGCAGGACCCCGGAAATGTGGGGACCATCATCCGTACAGCGGAGGCTGTGGGCGCGGCAGGCGTGATCCTCAGCCGAACCTCGGCAGATCCCTACAGTCCGAAGGTGGTTCGGAGTACCATGGGAACCATATTCCGTGTTCCGATCCGGATTGAGGAGGAGCTTCCGGCAGCACTGGATGCGCTGAAGGAGAAGGGGGTACGGATCTGCGGAACCCATCTGTCGGGAACGGAATTCTATGATGCGGATCTGACCGGCCCCCTTGCCTTTCTCATCGGAAATGAGGGGAAGGGCCTGACGCCGGAGACGGCGGCGAAGGCGGATGTGCTTCTGAAAATCCCCATGGAGGGAGATGTAGAGTCTCTGAATGCAGCTGTCAGCTGCTCTGTGGTGGCATATGAAGCATACAGACAACGCAGGAAAAATGGCTGATACGAAAAGTTTGTACATTTTTAGAAAATGTCTATACAAAAATAGAATAAATTCGATAGAATAGTGTACAGGTGAGGGTGAAAGAAAGGAATCATCATGTACGAGAAAGTCATTTTATCCGAGTGTGAGATGGTAACCATGCGGTGCGTATGGAATCTGGGAAAGAACGCGACAGCATTTAACGTGATCAACATGCTGGCGGAGGATTATGGCCTGGTCTATAAGGAGACCACGGTATACACATTTCTGAAGAAGCTGAAGGAGAAGGGCTTCCTGGATACCTTCCGGAGAGGCGTGACCTACTATGTTCCGAGAGTGGAGGAGTCGGTATATCTGAAGGAGATGGCCAAGCGGCTGGTGAATTTCTGGTATAACGGAAATGCGGCAGATGCAGCAGAGGCGGTGCTGGAGGGAGAGAATCTGACCAGGAAGGAACAGAAGCAGGTTCGGGACGCTTTGAAGAAGACCGGAGAATCCTGAGCCCGGGTTGGATAAATCCGTTGACACGGATATACAGGAATGCTATAATTTCAGAAAGTTTTAAGTAGAGGCGCGGTGATCATGAGTCACACATCCGTAGGTGCTGACAGCCGTTGGATGGATGTGTAAAAGGGGAAACCGCCGAAGTTGGTTCGGACGTCAGAACGGATCTGCTGGGTCTGCAGTGAAGAACTGCAGGACTGTCACCGTAAGGTGGAGTGCTACTTCGGGTAAAACCCCCAGAATAAGGGCTTTTATTTCGGGATAGTGCTTCGCTATCCCGATTTCATATTATAAGGAGGAGAAGAAATGTCTATTTTTAAGGGATCAGGAGTTGCACTGGTAACACCGTTTAAGGAGAATCTTGATGTGGATTATGATCAGCTGAGAAAGCTGGCGAACTGGCATGTGGAGCACGGTACGGATGCCATCATCGTGTGCGGAACCACAGGAGAAGCATCCACTCTGACAGAGGAAGAGCATTCGGAATGTATCGCAGTCGTTGCGGAGGAAGTGAACGGACGGATTCCGGTGATCGCGGGAACCGGCTCCAATGCCACCTATACCGCAGTCAAGCTGTCCAAGGAAGCGGAGACCAGCGGCGTGGACGGACTGCTTATCGTAACACCGTATTATAATAAGGCTACCCAGCAGGGTCTGATCCGGCATTACACCGAGATCGCCGAAGCAGTATCGCTTCCGATCATCATGTATAACGTACCCAGCCGGACGGGCTGTAACATCCTTCCTGCCACAGCGGCTAAGCTGGCAAAGGAAGTGGATAATATCGTAGCCATCAAGGAGGCGTCCGGAAATATTTCACAGATCGCCGACCTTGCAGCCATGGCGGACGGATGCATTGATATTTATTCCGGAAATGATGATCAGGTGCTTCCGCTGCTTGCACTGGGCGGAATCGGAGTAATCTCTGTAACCGCAAATATCATTCCCGAGGATACCCATAAGCTGGTTCAGTCCTTCCTGGACGGAGATATCCAGGAGTCCCGCAGACTGCAGCTGAAGGCTATGGAGCTCTGCCATGCTCTGTTCTGCGAAGTAAACCCGATCCCGGTGAAGAAGGCCGTGGAGCTGATGGGCCTTTGCAACGGCTATGTACGTATGCCCATGACTGAAATGGAGCCGAAGAATGTGGAGCGCCTGAGAAAGGCCATGCAGGAATATGGATGCCTGGCATGAGCCGGGCACAGCTACGAATCACCCTTTGGGGTGAGCTCGCTCACTCCCCAAAGGGTGATGAAGTAGATGTATGCGGCGACGCCGCGACATCGACGGACACGGAGTGTCCGGAGAGGGATGCCTGCGGCGACGCCGCGACATCGACGGACGCGGAGTGTCCGGAGAGGGATGCCTGGCAACCGTAAAGAACAATCAGTGAGGAAATAGATATGACAAGAATCATCATGCACGGCGCAAACGGCCGTATGGGAAAGGTAATCACCGAACTGGCTGCAGGAGATCCGGATGTGGAGATCGTGGCGGGAGTGGACATCGCTCCCGGAGATGCACCCTATCCGATCTACACCTGCCTTTCGGATGTGAAGGAAGAGGCGGATGTGATCATAGATTTCTCCTCCTCAAAGATCGTGGATCAGCTGCTGGAGACGGCAGCTGAGAAGAATCTCCCGGTAGTGCTCTGTACCACCGGACTTTCCGAGGAACAGCTGGCAAATGTACGTAAGAAGTCTCAGCAGATCGCCATCCTGAAGTCAGGAAATATGAGCCTCGGGATCAATACGCTGACCGGCCTTCTGAAGGAGGCCACAAAGGTGTTCGGTGATGCGGGCTTCGATGTGGAGATCGTGGAACGCCATCACAATCAGAAGCTGGATGCACCCAGCGGAACCGCGATCATGCTGGCAGATGCCATCAATGAGGCGGCCGGCGGCAGATATGAATATATCTATGACCGCAGTCAGCGCCGTGAGAAGCGTGACAAAAAGGAACTGGGGATCTCCGCAGTGCGCGGTGGAACCATACCCGGTACACATGAGATCATTTTTGCCGGACCGGATGAGGTGATCGAACTCCGTCATATAGCATATTCCCGGAGCATTTTCGGAAATGGTGCCATCAGTGCCGCTAAATACCTGGCAGGACGGGAACCGGGACTTTATGATATGAATGACGTGATCGCAGCTCTGCAGTCATAGGGCTACAGCGGTCATAAAACCGGGACGTACGAGAGGTGGATTATGTATCAGGACGCGGTAGTGCTGTGCAGCGCATCGCATTATGCGAAAAAGTTTTATCTGAATCCCGATTTTGAGGGCCTTCCGGAACAGGTGAAGCAGGAGCTTAAGATCATGTGTGTACTTTACACAGAGGATGTGGGCGGGATCATTCTCCTGATCTTTGATGAGAAGGGGAACCTGAATATCACCACGGAAGCAGATGAGGGGGATCTTCTGTTCGATGAGATCGGAAGCCACCTTGTGGTGAAGCGGATGCGCGAAGAGAAAAGAGAGCTGTTTCAGCAGCTGGAGGAGTATTATTCCGTATTCTTTCTGAATGAATAATCTCCGAAGATCTGTATAGTAAGACCGGCATACAGGGAGATATTACCATGCTATTTGCGATCGATGTAGGAAATACAAATATCACAGTGGGTCTGTTTCGTGGAAAGGAACTGGTGAAGCAGTTCCGTATGATCACACAGACCTCCAGGACTTCGGATGAATACGGTGTGTTCCTGGGAGAGTGGCTGTCACTGAACGGATTTGAGATGAAGGATATCACCGATGTGGCGATCTCCTCTGTAGTTCCGGATATCATGCACTCTCTGGTCAGCGGCATCATCAAGTACTTTGATGTGAAGCCGCTCATCGTGGCACCCGGTGTGAAGACCGGGATCCGGATATCCATTCCAAACCCCAGAGAGCTGGGAGCTGACCGTCTGGTGGACGCGGTAGCGGCATATGAAATGTATGGCGGTCCGGTGATCGTAGTGGATTTCGGAACCGCAACGACACACGATCTGGTATTGGAGGACGGAACCTTCTATGCAGGGGTGACATCCCCGGGAATCCGTCTTTCCGCCAACGCGCTCTGGACCGGCACCGCAAAGCTGCCGGAGGTTGAGATCAAGAAGGTGGAGACCGTTCTCGCCAGAGATACCGTTTCCAGTATGCAGGCGGGTATTTATTACGGATATATCGGTCAGACCGAGTATATCATCCGCAGACTGAAGGAAGAATCCAAACTGCAGGATCTGAAGGTTGTGGCAACCGGCGGACTTGGCAAGCTGATCGCCGAATCCACGAAGGAGATCGATATCTATGATCCCGAGCTGACCCTGCATGGTCTGAGAATCATTTATGATAAACAGTAAAAACATGAATCAGAATCAATTTATCGGAAAATTAATCCTGGGACCGATGGCAGGCGTTACAGACCTGCCATTTCGTCTTCTCTGCAGAGAGTGCGGCGCGGATATCGTGACCACGGAAATGATCAGTGCAAAGGGGCTTTACTACGGAAGTAAGAATACCCCGCCGCTGCTGGCCACGGAGGAAGGAGACCGTCCGGTGGGGGTGCAGCTCTTCGGAAGGGAACCGGAGCTGATGGCATCCGAGGCGGAGAAGCTCCTGGAAAAATATGCCTTCGATTTTGTGGATATCAACATGGGCTGTCCCATGCCGAAGATCGTGAATAACGGGGAAGGCAGTGCGCTCCTGAAGGAACCCGGGGTGGCAGCGGAGGTGGTCCGTGTGATGGCCCGACGGCTGAAGGTTCCGGTAACGGTGAAGATCCGTGCCGGATTTGCCAGGGGAGAAAGGACAGCACCGGAGCTGGCGAAGCGTCTGGAACAGGCCGGCGCGGCAGCCATTGCCATCCACGCCCGGACCAGGGAAGATTATTATCAGGGAGAGGCGGACTGGTCGGTGATCCGTGAGGTTCGACAGGCAGTGTCCCTGCCGGTGATCGGAAACGGAGATATACGGTGCGGTGCCGATGCGGCCCGGATGCTGGAAGAGACCGGCTGCCACAGCGTGATGATCGCCAGGGCGGCCCAGGGGAACCCCTGGATCTTCCGGGAGGTGAAGGCATATCTGAAGGACGGAAGCATCCTGCCCCATGCCACCGCGGAGGAACGGGCTGATTTTCTGATGAGACAGACGGTACGGATGCTGGAGGAGAAGGGAGAATATATAGGGATCCGGGAGATGCGGAAGCATGTGGCATGGTATACCCAGGGCCTGCCCGGTTCTGCGGCCCTGCGCAGGGAAGTGAATCAGATCACCACGGAGGAGGAGCTGCTGGCATTGATCCGGAGGATCGGAGGTTGTGATACCTTATCGTAATATCGTCGTAATAGTGTCGTAATAGCGGGGTTCTTTCCCTTGACCGTTTTCCCTGAATCGCATATAATAATAAGTTACGAAAGCAAAATAGCGGGATTGCCTGGAGGCGGAGACTCGGGAAAGGAGGCTGCAAATGCTGGATGAAGATTTTGACTATGATGATTATGATTATTATCCGGAGAATAAACCGTTCAGGGTACGACTTCGGAATTTCTTCTTCGGAGTTGTGATCCTCGGTCTGATCGCGGTTGTCGCGGCTACACTGATCACGCAGCATATGGAACGGACCAAGTCCTACGGAAGGATCGTTGCAGCAGGCGAGCTTTATGAGGCGCCGATCTTCGAGAACCAGTATCAGGCCATCAGCTATGAGTCGCTCCATCCGGAGCTGGCTTCCTCCAAAGAGGTGGAGAAGGTAGTGGAGAAGACCACGGAGGAAGAGAAGGTTCAGGAGGAAGAGAAGGAAGAATCCAAAGAAAAAGCCATGGAGAATATCATCCGGCTCAGCAGCAACGGGAATTCTGTCCGGGAAATGACGAAGGAACGAAGCGAGAAGTATAAGCTGAATGAGATCACTACGGAAGAAACCGTGACCGTAGGCCCCACCACGGGTCCTGCCAGTGCGGGAATGGATGATAAGCTGGGCTACTATGTGGGAGGACCTTCACAGCCGGTGTATGTGGATCCCATAACAAGCGGGGCGGAGTACCTGGGCGAATGGGAGATCACGGCATACTGTGCCTGTGTTCTCTGCTGTGACAAATCCGACGGGATCACAGCCAGCGGGGCTATGGTTCAGGCAAATCATACGGTGGCAGGTCCGAAGGAATTTCCTTTCGGTACCAAGTTGATCATCAAAGGGCAGGTGTATGTGGTGGAGGACCGCGGAGGCGGAATCCATGGGCACCGGATCGACATTTATTTCAATACACATCAGGAGGCGCTGAATTTCGGACGCCAGCATCTGGATGTATATAAATTACCATAGGAGGAGCACCATGGGTTTTCTTTACAGAAGCACAAGAGATAAGAATGAGACAGTGACAGCATCCCAGGCCATTCTGCAGGGACTGGCACACGACGGAGGCCTTTTTGTACCGGACGAGATCCCGGCGATGGACCTGCCGCTGGAGACCCTGTCGAAGATGGATTACCGGGAGATCGCTTACGAAGTGATGAGCCGTATGCTGACAGATTTTACGGAGGAGGAACTGAAATACTGCATCAACAATGCATATGATTCCAAGTTCGATGATCCGAAGATCGCTCCGTTGGTATCCCATCACGGAACCCATTTTTTGGAACTGTTCCACGGGAAAACCATCGCCTTCAAGGATATGGCACTTTCCATCCTTCCGTATCTCATGACGACTTCTGCGAAGAAGAATCAGATGGATCATGAGATCGTGATCCTGACTGCAACCTCCGGAGATACCGGAAAGGCAGCACTGGCAGGCTTTGCGGATGTTCCGGGGACCCGGATCGCCGTATTCTATCCGAAGTCAGGCGTCAGCCCGATCCAGGAGAAGCAGATGGTGACGGAACGGGGAAAGAATACATTTGTAGCCGGCATCACCGGCAATTTTGACGATGCCCAGACCGGAGTGAAGAAGATGTTCAGCGACGAGGCACTTGCGAAGGAACTGGATGAGCATGGATTCCGGTTCTCCTCTGCGAATTCCATCAATATCGGTCGTCTGGTTCCGCAGATGGTTTATTATTACTACGCATATGCACAGCTGGTGCAGGCAGGCGAGATTCAGGCGGGGGACAAGATCAATATCGTGGTTCCCACAGGAAACTTCGGAAATATCCTGGCGGCTTATTATGCATCGCTGATGGGACTTCCGGTCAACCGGTTCATCTGTGCATCAAATGATAATAAGGTATTGTATGATTTCTTTACCACCGGGATCTATGACAGGAACCGGGACTTCATCCTGACATCATCCCCGTCCATGGATATTCTGATCTCCAGTAATCTGGAGCGGCTCATTTACCGGATCGCCGGAAATGATGCAGAGAAGAATGCGGCTCTGATGAAGGAGCTTTCCGAAACCGGAAAATATGCCATCACGGATGAGATGAAGAAGGCTCTGGAGCAGTTTTACGGAAACTATGCAGGAATGGATACTGTGGCAGAGACGATCCGCAGCATCTATGAAGAGGATGGATACATCATCGATACACATACGGCGGTTGCTGCTGCTGTTTATGATATGTATAAGAGCGAAACCGGGGATGCGACCCCCACAGTGATCGCTACCACCGCAAGTCCGTACAAATTCACGAGAAGCGTTATGACGGCCATCGATCCGGCATATGACAGCAAGGAGGATTTCGAGCTGGTGGATAAGCTGGAGGAGCTGTCCGGGGTTAAGGTACCCCAGGCCATTGAGGATATCCGCAGTGCGGAGATCCTGCATAAGACCGTGTGTGAGAAGGAAGAGATGGAGAGCGTCGTTAAGGGATTCCTGGGGATGTGACCTTCCAGCTTTATCAAAAACCGGGACCGACGACTCTTTCTGTGTAAAGGATCAGGGAAACTGCCAGGCTTCTTTGAAGCTGCTTCCCGGTCACAAAAGGGCGGACGGTCAGTCCGCCCTTTTGCGGCACAGCCGATGCGATACGGCTGCCATGATACGGCCGCCGGCAGAGAAGGGCGGAGTATCAGATTCAGAGGATGATCAGAAAGAGGTTTCATATGTACAAGGTTCAAGTCAAGGGATGTTTCGATAGCGCGCATTTTCTGAAGGGATATGAAGGAAAATGCTCAAATCTGCATGGCCATCGGTGGGTTGTCGAGGTGGAGATCCGGGCAGAGAGCCTTCAGGAGGATGGACCCGGACGCGGAATGGTAATGGATTTTAAGGATCTGAAGGATGTGCTTTCGGCGGAGACGGATCGTTTGGATCACAGCCTTCTCATTGAAGAGGGAAGTCTCAGGCCGGAGACTCTGGATGCATTGAAGAAGGAGAACTTCCGGATCCTGGAGTTCCCCTTTCGTCCTACGGCGGAGAATTTCTCCGGATATTTTTATGAGTATATGAAGAAGGCAGGGTTTGCGGTCAGCAAGGTCTGCGTATATGAAACACCGAACAATTACGCGAGTTATGAAGAATAGATCGTGAGGGCGGATCCGGAGTGAAGGATGATCAGTGGATCCTGCGAAGACAGAGGTGACGGAATTGAGTAAATTTCATGTGACGGAGCGATTTGTCAGTATAAACGGAGAAGCGCGAAGAGCCGGAGAACTGGCATGTTTTATCCGGCTGGCCGGCTGTAATCTTCACTGCAATTACTGTGATACCCGCTGGTCCTGCGTCCCGGATGCACCCGGGGAGCAGCTGACGGAGGATGAATTATATGACTGGGTCAGAGCATCCGGCGTGAAAAATGTGACGCTGACCGGCGGAGAACCGCTTCTGGCCGTTGATGTCCACCGGCTGATCCGACGCCTCGCAGAGGATGACCGTCTGCGAATCGAGATTGAGACAAACGGCTCCGTGGCCCTGGATCCCTTTCTCGACATTCCGGGAGAGATCAGTTTCACGATGGATATGAAATGTCCCGGCAGCGGGATGGCGGAGTATGGCATCCGCCGGAACCTGTCGCTGCTCCGCCCGACGGATACGGTGAAATACGTGGTGAGTGATACCGCTGATCTGGACTGGATGCGGGAGCAGGTGGAAGAGGAGCATTTGACGGGTAAATGTGCAGTTTACATAAGCCCGGTGTTCGGAAGGATAGATCCCAAGGGGATCGTGGAATATATGAGACTTCACGAAATGAATGATATTAAGCTGCAGCTGCAGCTTCACAAATTCATCTGGGCTCCCACACAGAGGGGAGTTTAGGTTATACAGTAAAAGGAGATTTGAAATGAGTATGGACTTGGATAAGATCAGAGAGCATGTTCGGGGAATCCTTGAGGCGATCGGCGAGGATCCGGACCGGCCGGGTCTTGTGGATACGCCGGACCGGGTGGCACGGATGTATCAGGAGGTTTTCGAAGGAATTCAGTATTCGAATGATGAGATCGCCGAGATGTTCAACAAGACATTTCCCGTTACGGAGGGGACGAAGAAGGATGTGGTTCTTATCCGCGATATCGGTGCCTTCAGCTACTGCGAGCATCATATGGCGCTGATGTACGATATGCAGGTCTCTGTGGCATATGTGCCGACGGACCGGGTGATCGGGATCAGCAAGATCGCGCGGGTTGTGGATATGGTATGCAAACGCCTGCAGCTTCAGGAACGGATCGGTGCGGACATTGCCGAGATCATAGGAAAGATCGCCGGGACGGAGGATGTGGCGGTGCTGATCACCGGAAAGCACAGCTGTATGACAGCCAGAGGGATAAAGAATATGCCGGCGGAGACCGTGACACTGACGGTCCGGGGGGCGTTTGAAAAGGATCATAATATGAGAGACCAGGTCCTGGCTGTTGTGAAATCCTGAGAGCTGCACATGGTGTGATATGATTTGGAGGATAGTATGAAGAATAAGAAAAAAGCACTGGTGGTCTTCAGCGGAGGACAGGACTCCACGACCTGTCTCCTTTATGCGCTGAATCATTATTCGGAAGCAGAGGCCATATCCTTTGATTACGGCCAGCGGCACAAAAAGGAGCTGGAGTGTGCGAAGGCCATCGCGGAAAAGCTGTCGGTGAAGCATACGATCCTGGATCTGAAGGAGCTGAACCGTCTGGCGCCGAATTCCCTTACCAGAGATGAGATTCCGGTGGATTCGGATGCACCGGAGGAAGGGACGCCCAATACCTTTGTGGAGGGACGGAATCTGCTGTTCCTTACCTATGCGGCCATTTACGCGAAGACTCATGGGATGACGGACATCCTGACAGGGGTGTCCCAGAGTGATTTCTCCGGCTATCCGGACTGCAGGGATATCTTCATCAAGTCCCTGAACACCACACTGAATCTGGCCATGGAGTATGAGTTTGACATCATCACACCGCTGATGTGGATCGACAAGGAAGCGACCTGGGCTCTGGCGGATGAACTGGGCGGGTTTGAACTGGTGCGGGATATGACCCTCACCTGCTACAACGGGATCATCGGCGAGGGCTGCGGAAACTGCCCGGCCTGCAAACTGAGAAAGAGAGGGTATGACAACTATGTCGCAAAAAAACATGATCTTCATCGTGAATCCTAAGGCAGGAAAGAATCAGCTGAAGACGAAAATGGTGGAGG
>CADBOW010000036.1 GCA_902796375.1 uncultured Lachnospiraceae bacterium
GTGGAATTTGACTATTCCACCGTACATGCGGTAAAGACCATTCGGGATATGGGTTACGAGGCCATCGTGGTAAATAACAATCCCGAGACGGTTTCCACAGATTATACAACGGCAGATAAGCTGTATTTCGAGCCTCTGACACCGGAGGATATCATGAATATCGTCGAGCTGGAGAAGCCGGAGGGCGTGATCGCCACTCTGGGAGGACAGACGGCGGTGAACCTGGCGGAGCCGCTGACGAAGCGCGGCGTGAAGATCATCGGAACCGACTGCGACGCCATTTTCAAGGCGGAGGATCGGGATGCCTTCGAGGCTCTGATCGAGGAGCTGGATATACCCCATCCGAAGGGAGAAGCGGTAACGGACATCGAGAGCGGTGTGGTCGTTGCGGCACGGATCGGATATCCCGTGCTGGTTCGCCCCAGCTTCGTTCTGGGGGGACGTGCCATGGAGATCGTGGCAAATGAATATATGCTTCGGCATTATCTCCAGTCCGCAGTTGAAGTGAATGAAGATTCACCGGTTCTGGTGGATAAGTATGTAGTGGGTAAGGAAGTCGAGGTGGATGCCATCTGCGACGGAAAGGAAGTCTTCCTGCCGGGGATCATGGAGCTGGTGGAGCGGACCGGCGTCCATTCCGGAGACAGTACCAGTGTATATCCCCCCTTCTCCATTTCCCAGAAGGTTAAGGATACGATCCTGGACTATACCACCCGGCTGGGTCTGGGAATCGGCATCGTGGGCCTCTTCAATATCCAGTTTATCGTGGATAAGGATGAGAATGTATTTATCATCGAGGTAAATCCCCGGGCATCCCGAAGCGTACCCTTCCTGTCGAAGTCCAGCGGATACTCCCTTGTGGATATCGCCACCAAGGCCATGCTGGGACAGACTCTGGCGGAGCAGGGGATAGCAGCGGGCGTGGCACCGGAGAAGCAGTTCTGGTATGTTAAGGCACCGGCCTTCTCCTTCGAGAAGCTGCACGGCATGGACGCCTACCTTTCACCGGAAATGAAGTCCACCGGCGAGGCCATCGGCTATGACCGGAAGCTGAAACGCGCATTCTATAAGGCGCTGCAGGCATCGGGAATCAAGATGAAGGATTACGGTACCGTTATGGTAACGCTGGCAGATGAGGACAAGGAGGAAGCGCTCCCGCTGGTACGCCGGTTCTATCAGCTGGGCTTCAATATCGAAGCGACCGTGGGAACCGCAAATTTCCTGAAGGAGAACGGGATCCGGACACGGCTTCGCGGGAAGCTGTCGGATGGCAGTGATGAGGTTTTGAAATCCATTCGGGCCGGTTATGTAAGCTATATCATCAATACACGGGCAATCCTGTCCGGAGTTCATTATAATGACGGCGTAGCCATCCGGCAGTGCGCTGTGGAGAACGGGGTTACCATGTTCACCTCTCTGGATACCGTACGGATCCTGCTGGATGTACTGGAGGATACCGCGCCGGAGATCTCTACGATCTGACGGCGGAAGGAAGACATTTTGCTGACATTTTCCCTGATTTTCCTTTCCATGCGGGGGCGGATACGTTAGAATAGGGAACAGAACATATTCTATGAAAGGAGAGTAATGTATGGCGGTTAAGAGCAGAAAACTTTACGCGATACTTGCGGTGCTCGGCATATTCCTTCTTGCTGTATGTATGAGCGGTTTCACCGTACATGCGGAGGAAGAGGAGACGAATTATACCATGACGGCCATCGACGGTACGGAAGTAAACACCAAGCCGGATGCGCCGAAGAAGCTGAATGTGATCATTTTCGGAACCGACTGCGGACAGACGATCTATGCCCTGGAGAATATCAGTAAGCAAAGCTGGATCAAGGATCCGGAGGTGGGATTCTATTATGCGGATCTTTATGGGAGTGAGAAGGATGAGATAAAGGAACTTATAGAATCCTATAATTTTTCATCGGAGATCGTCTTCTGCTACAACAGAAACAGAGGTATACTGTCCAACCTGCTCTGGGACACAGACCTGGATATAGACCTGGACGACATCAGTTCCCGGCCCATCGTTCTCTATATCGGTGAAGACGGAACCGTTCAGAATTATTCATACGGAAGTTCCTCCGCACGGCAGGTCTACAGTAATATCTGCAAGATCCTGGGGCGGGAATACAATCCGGACATCAAGGTGCATTTCAATGCAACTGTCAGGGCGAAGGAAGCCAGAAAAGAATTTAAGATGATCAATGCATTTCGGACCAGTGCCACGGATGCCTGGTATTGGAATTCGGATGACAAGACCAAAACGGAATGCGAGAATCTGAGTGCTCTGAAATATGATTATGAGCTTGAGAAGGTTGCCATCGAAAGGGCCAAAGAGCTGGTGGTGCTTTTCGATCATACCAGACCGAATGACGAGAGCTGCACCAGTCTGTACCCGGAAGGCCGGTACAGCGCCATGGGAGAGAATATAGCCGCCGGATACAAAACAGCAGAAGCGGTTATGGAGAACTGGAAGGAGACCAATCAGCCCTATGCGTTCCAGGGCCATAGAAGAAATATGCTGAGCGCGGATTTCAATGCGGTGGGTGTGGCATGTGTCGAGGTCAACGGGATCAGATTCTGGGTTCAGGAGTTCGGCTATACCGACAAGTCCTCTACAGCGGTTACCTATCCGGAGAAGGAAGCCCGGTGTGAGGTGGCATTGGCAGACACAATGTACAGTACGGCTGATGTGAAGCTTTCTGATGAATCCTATAACATATCGGTGGATCAGGTGGTAAGCGGGGAACTTGGTCCGTATATTCAGGAAGAATATTATAAAACTCCGTTATATCTTCCATCGACCTGGAAGGTGACGAATACAAGTATCCTGAGCAAGTCAGGTGATTCATTTAAGGGGATCAAGGCCGGAACGACTACCATCAAGCTGACCTATGAGTATCTCCCGAAGAAGACGAAGACGCAGACCATTAAGGTTACGGTGAAGCCGATCGCGATGGGGAATGCGAAGCTGACACTGGCGAAGACTTCGGTCACCTATACCGGAAAGGCATTTACACCGAAGGTGACGGTAACTTTCGGATCGAAGAAGCTGACTCAGGGAACCGATTATACGATCCGGTATAAGAATAATATTAAGCCGGGGAAGGCGACCGTTGAGGTGACCGGCAAGGGGAACTACAGCGGAACGAAGAAGGTACAGTTCACGATCAAGGAGGATCCGAAGGCGAAGGGATATCTGGCTGCGATCCAGTTTAAGAATTCCCAGCTGAAGATGAATCTGAAGATATTTGACAAAACCACCGGAGGCAAGTACAAGATCACTGGTATCACCAAGAAGAACGGAAAGGTGACTGCCGGAACCCTTCGGTATATGGCTCCCTACAATACCTCCGCAAAGTCGGTTGTGATCCCGGCTACGCTGAAGATCGGCGGCGTGAAGTTCAAGGTTACATCCATTGCGGGAAGCGCCTTCAAGGACAATAAGAAGATCACAAAGCTGACCATCGGAGCGTATGTAAAGGAGATCGGAGCGAAAGCAATTGCCGGCTGCAGCAAGCTGCAGAATGTGATCATCAAATCCACGAAGCTCAAAACCATCGGAAAGAATGCCTGCAAGGGAACCTATTCGAAGATTAAGTATAAGGTGCCGAAGGCGAAGCGGAAGAAATATCTCAGTCTGATCACGAACGCCGGAGCGCCGAAGAAGGCCAAGGTGGTTTCCTGACGGATACGGTAGATACAGAAACCGGAACGGCGAACCCGGAACAACAAAATCGGAACGATAGGACCCGGGACAGCGAACCCGGAACTACAAACCCCGGATGACAAAAACCCCGGCGAAGACTCAGGTCTCCGCCGGGGTTATTGATGTTTGCCGGGAGGCGCGGACGCTGCAGCACGGTGGACGCTGCAGCACGGTGGACGCTGCAGCACGGTGGACGCTGCAGCACGGTGTGCTGCGTTAAGCGTCGAATCGACCAAGCCGGGAGGCGCGACCTTCGGGCAGGATGTCACTTTCGAAGCACGATCCGGTAGATCAGATATCCCAGACCGGCTCCCAGGGTATTTGCGATCAGGTCGTCCACATCGAAGCAACCCATACGGGTGAAGTACTGCGTCAGCTCGATCCCCAGGGATGCCATACCTGCGAAGGGTACGGCGATATACCATTTTCGGGTGAAGCGGAACAGCGAGGGCAGTATAAATCCGAAGGGCATGAACAGAAGGATGTTCGCGAAAAGGGCATACAGATTGGTCTTGTTGACCACAACAAACCACCCGTCCCAGCCCAGAGCGTTGCGTATGGTGCTGAAGGGAGTGAGAAGCGCTGCCCGCGCCTCGCCGGGGGTCCGTGACAGGATCGTGAAGTAGAGTACCGCAAAAAGATATGCGACAGCCACAGGCCATCCGGTCCTCCGGTCGATCAGAAGAAGAATCAGGGCCAGGATTACAAAGCCCAGTGAGAGCAGTACCTCAGCGCCGCCTTCCGAACCGGGGAACAGGGTCCACACCGGATCCAACAGGATCGTATGGGTTGATTGTGAGATGATGCTTAACATGGAAAATAACTCCGATATAAAAAGTCTGTGAGAAATGTACCACAGTCCGGCGGAAACCGCAAGTAAAAAAGAAGGTCCCGTAGGGTGGAAGCGGTTGCATTTTACATGAGGGCTCAAGTATAATAGAAGGTACGGATCCTGCGCAGGAACGGATCCGTTGGGGAGTACGAAAGGAGAAGGAAATGAACAAAAATATCCTTAAGCGAAATGAACTTCTTGCGGAGAAGGTGATCGCAGGACTGAAATCCAGAAATATGACGGGGTATTACGCAGCGACTGCAGAAGAGGCTGTGACGAAGGCTCTGGAGCTGATCCCCGAGGGGGCGAGCGTTACCATGGGAGGCTGCAAGAGCGCTGAAGAGATCGGACTGGTGGAGCGGCTGAAGAACGGAAATTACAGCTTCATCGACCGGGATCAGATGGAGGATAAACGGGCGGCGATGCTGGCGGCCTATGATGCGGATTTCTTTCTGTCCAGCGCGAATGCCATGACAGAGGACGGGGAGCTGGTGAATATCGACGGGAATTCCAACCGTGTATCTGCCATCGCTCAGGGACCGAAGAAGGTGCTCTTCATCGTGGGCATGAATAAGGTCTGCAGTGATCTGGACGGGGCCATGAAGCGGGCCAGAAATGTCGCAGCGCCCATCAACGCGCAGAGATTCGGACTTTCCACTCCCTGTGCAAAGACCGGAGCTTGCATGGACTGCAAATCGCCGGATACCATCTGCTGTCAGTTCCTAATTACCCGGTTCTCCAGGCATGCGGACAGGATCCATGTGATCCTGGTCAATGACAATCTAGGTTTTTAGTTTTTCGATCGGGGGTACCATATGCAATACAGGAAGGATAAGTACGGAAATGATATATCCATGCTGGGCTATGGATGTATGCGCTTTTCGAAGAAGGGGAGAGGGATCGATCTTGCGAAGGCAAACCGGGAGATCATGGCGGCCTATCGCAGGGGTGTGAATTATTTTGATACTGCCTATATCTATCCGGGCAGTGAGGATGCGCTGGGCAGGATCCTGGAGAAGAATCAGATCCGGGACAAGGTGAACATCGCCACGAAGCTGCCGCAGTATCTGATCTCAAGCCGGAAGGCCATCGATAAGTTCTTCGAGGTGGAGCTGAGCCGGCTTCGCACGGACCATGTGGATTATTATCTGATGCATCATCTGACGGATGTGGCCATGTGGGAGAAGCTGAAGAACGTAGGGATCCTGGAGTGGATCCAGGAGAAGAAGAAGGCCGGCCAGATCCGGAATATCGGCTTCTCCTATCATGGGAATACGGATAATTTCCTGAAGATACTGGAGGACTATGACTGGGACTTCTGTCAGATCCAGTACAATTACTTCGATGATGTA
This sequence comes from uncultured Lachnospiraceae bacterium, assembly GCA_902796375.1. Classification (GTDB taxonomy): domain Bacteria; phylum Bacillota; class Clostridia; order Lachnospirales; family Lachnospiraceae; genus Eubacterium_Q. The sequence continues at coordinate 5,903 of CADBOW010000036.1, forward strand.
TCCCAGGCCGGAGAGAAGGGGCTTCTGGCAGCGGAGGCAAAGGGGATTCCGGTGATCATCATGGAACCGCTGCGGGGCGGAAAGCTGGTGAATATGCTTCCGGAGGCGGCGAAGCGGCTGATCGAAAAATACGGGAACGGCTGGTCTCCTGCAGAACTGGCCTTCCGCTGGCTGTACAACCAGACCGGCGTGACCTGCGTGCTCTCCGGGATGAATTCTCTGGAGATGGTGAAGGAGAACTGCCGCGTGGCATCGGAGATGAAGGCGGGAAGCCTAACGGCCAGGGACTTCAAGCTGATCGAACGGGTGAAGCAGATCATCCGGAGGAAGGAGAAGGTGGGTTGTACCGGCTGCCGGTACTGCATGCCCTGTCCCAAGGGCGTGGACATTCCCGGGACCTTCCGGTGCTACAACCAGATGTTCATCGAAGGAAAGACCGCAGGACGCTTTGAATATGCCCAAACGGTGGGCCTGGCAAAGGAACCGCCCTTCGCGACCCAGTGCATTGAATGCGGGAAATGCGAGATGCATTGTCCTCAGGAAATAGCCATCCGGGAGAAGCTGAAGGAAGCGGACAGGGCGCTTCGGCCTCTGCCCTTCAAGGCGGGGATCAATATCGCACGCTGGTATATGTTCCGTAAGGATAAGAAGAATGCATGAATGATAGAAGGAAAGGCTGAGCAGAACAATGAAGGAAATGACCGGAGCAGTGATCTTTGATATGGACGGAGTGATCTTTGATACGGAGAGACTCTATATCGAATGCTGCAAGGCAGTGGCGGATAAATACAATATGGGAGACGATGCCAAGGTGGAGGCACTGTGCTATCGATGCATCGGACTCACCAATGTCATGACAAGAAGGAATATCCTGGATACCTATGGGGAGGATTTTCCCATCGATGATTATTGCAGGGACTCGTCGAGGATCTTCGCTGAACGGTTCGGAGACGGAAAGCATATGATCAAGCCGGGAGTTCATGAAATCTTCGCGTGGCTGAAGCAGGAGGGATACAGGATCGCATTGGCGTCCTCCACCCGGACGGATGTTCTGTCCGGAGAGCTGGATCGGGCAGGACTGCTGCAGAATTTCGATGTGATCGTGGGCGGGGATCAGGTGACGAGAAGCAAGCCGGAGCCGGATATCTTCCTTCGGGCGGCGGAGCTTCTGGAGGTCCGGCCGGAGGAGTGCATCGTGATCGAGGATTCCTTCAACGGGATCCGCGCAGCATCGGCAGCGGGGATGAGACCCATCATGGTTCCGGATCTGCTGGAGCCGGATGATGAGATACGGGGGAAGGCCGAAGTGGTGCTGGATTCCCTGCTGGATGTGATTGAATATTTGGAGAAATAATTGTTGTAGAATAGAGGCGTTAGAAAATATGACCAGATGGAGAAGAAGTTTATTTGGATATTTATCGGATCTTATGCTCGGGGATGAGCCGTTTGATGCCAGCCGGCCCCCCGCGGGACGCCGTTATGAACCGACCATGTCCCAGATTGCGGGAAGCTCCATGCCGCCCGGATCTGCGTCCCGGGGCTACATGCCCTCCGGTTCCATGTCAGGCGGACCTCAGGGAGGACCGCCCCAGGAGATCAGTACGGCATATGCGGTTTCCTGCTCCTTCGTCTTTGCGGACGAGGTGAATAACCGAAAGGGAGGCGTCTATCCGGGAGATGCGGTGGTACGGCTTTCGGAGCAGCTCCGTTCCGATTACCTGGCGTTTCTGGGGTATCTTCATGATCCCAACAGCTCGGAGCCGGTCCGTCAGGTGGCTTTGGTCAACGAGCTGATGGGGATCCGTATCTCGCCCCAGCAGTTTTTTAAGATAAGGGAGGAGAATCTGAAGGATCCGCAGAAAATGAAGCGGGTGCCTCTGTCCATTCAGTACTTCGTGAAGGATGATCTGTCTCCCACCTCAAAAAACAAGGCCTATGGCATGTCACTGGCCCGGTTTGTGGTAAATACCTTCCGGGATCTGGGACTGGAATATATCGCCTTTGGCGGGATCAGCGAGCTGGAAGGCCAGAGGGTGACGGAGTATATCGGTCTGATGAATGAATATATGAAGAGCATGGGACTGTACTACGCCAAGGATCCTTTAAGGTCCGGCGGTAAGGCGGATCCCTCCTTCGGACTACCCGGGGCAAAGAGCATGATGCCGGATGCGGATGTGGATATGACGGTGGCAGCCTCCTATTTCGAGGATGAGCCTCCGAAACCGACGGCCCCCTGGTGCATAGATGCCAGCCCCTATCCGGATGCGGAACAGGTTCGTCCCGGGGGGATCGATTTTCCCAGTCAGAAGAAAGGCGGGAATTTCAGGAATCTTCGGAAGGAGGATGACTGGCTGAACAGAGACACCGGGAAATCCGACGGTTCAAAGAGCAGGGAGAAAACCGGCTCAAAGGATCGTTCATCCATGGGTCGACTGGAACAGCGACGGATGGAAGCAAAGGAAGCCCGGGGTGAGATCCGGGAAGACATCGATGACCTTATGTCAGAGCTGGATCAGCTGATCGGTCTGGACGGTGTGAAGAAGAATCTGAACAACCTGATCAACGTGATCCGGATTCGTAAGATCCGTGAGGATATGGGTCTGACACAGGCCCCCATGTCCCTGCATCTGGTTTTCTCCGGGAATCCGGGAACCGGCAAGACGACAGTGGCCCGCCTTCTGGCAAAGATCTACCGGGCCCTTGGCGTGGTGGAGAAGGGCCAGCTGGTGGAAGTGGACCGGGCCGGTCTGGTGGAAGGCTATGTAGGCCAGACTGCGCAGAAGACTCAGGAAGTGATCGACAGCGCCCTGGGCGGCGTGCTCTTCATCGACGAGGCGTATACCCTGACGAATCAGAAGGAAAGCGGCGATTACGGACAGGAAGCGGTGGATACGCTGCTGAAGCGGATGGAGGATGACAGAGACAGCTTTATCGTGATCGTGGCGGGATATACGGAACCCATGGAGGAGTTCCTGGAATCCAATCCTGGACTTCGCTCCAGATTCAACAAGTTTATTGAATTCGAGGACTATTCAGCTGAGGAGCTGAACACCATTTTCGTATCCATGTGTGAACGGCAGGATTTCCACCTGACCGACGAAGCGAAGGAGAAGGTACAGGTTTATTTTCAGAAGATGGTAGAGGAGAAGGACGAGAACTTCGCAAATGCCAGGGAGGTTCGAAACTTCTTCGAACGGTGCATCGAGCGGCAGGCAAACCGGCTGGTCAGAGCCGGAGAGATCAATCGTACCGGGATCACAACCTTCGATGTGGAGGATGTGACGGAGTAGAGAAGCTGATACATTTCAAAAAACAGATTGTGAAATACGGCCAAGTGTAATATAATGAGAAACGGTTAGTAATGGCTGACGGAAGCACTTTTGTTCCGCCGGCGTATTATACACATTTTATATCAAATGGAGGTAAACATATGTTAGTATCTGCTACAGACATGCTGAAGAAGGCAGTTGAGGGTGGCTATGCAGTAGCTCAGTTCAACATCAACAACCTGGAGTGGACCAAGTCCATCCTGCTTGAGTGCGAGGAGCTGAAGACACCGGTTATCCTTGGTGTATCCGAGGGCGCAGGAAAGTACATGACAGGTTTCAAGACTGTATCTGCTATGGTTAAGGCTATGGATGAGTCTCTGGGGATCACGGTTCCGGTTGCTCTGCATCTGGATCATGGTTCATACGAAGGCGCTAAGGCCTGCATCGAGGCAGGATTCACATCCATCATGTTTGACGGTTCTTCCCTTCCGCTGGAGGAGAACATCGAGAAGACGAAGGAACTGGTAGCAATCTGCAACGAGAAGGGTATCTCTCTTGAGGCAGAGGTTGGCGGTATCGGCGGCGAGGAAGATGGTGTTACATCTGCCGGCGAGTGTGCTGATCCGGAAGAGTGTGCAGCAGTGAACGCACTTGGCGTAACCATGCTGGCATGCGGTATCGGTAACATCCATGGTAAGTATCCTGACAACTGGGCAGGACTTTCCTTCGACACACTGGCAGCAGTAA
>CADBOW010000037.1 GCA_902796375.1 uncultured Lachnospiraceae bacterium
CTGCCGCATCAGACTGTCATCCGCATGAACCCTGCAGCGAAGCGGAACTCCTTTCTTCTCCTCCTTCAGCTGGACAAAGACCTGCGATCCTCCCGGATGCTCCCGCAGCAGGTTCTGCAGCTGATCGCGTACCGACCTAAACTCATTCATGTTCGGGATCAGGATCCAGAGCTCCTTCCCTTCATCCTCCATCTGCGTTTTCACAGAATCGAAGGAACGGATCTCCGACGCCAGAAGCTTTCCCTCCTCCTCTGAAATGGATGCGCGCCCGCTGACGATGATGCCCCGGTTCTTCTCCAGCAGCATCCGGGCTCCGTCATAAACCTTCGGGAACACCACCACCTCGATCTGTCCGAACAGATCCTCCAGCGTCACAAAGGCCATGGCCTCGTTGTTCCGCGTCATTTTCACATTGATCTGCTCCACCAGTCCGCAGAGGGTATAATTCATATTATCCTTTGCAACCGATATGCCTGTGTCCTCCTCCGGGATAAAATCCAGAGTACTGGCCGTGGCGTACCGGTCGATCAGCTCCTTATAGGAATCCAGGGGATGGCCGCTGACATAGATCCCCAGCACTTCCTTCTCCCGTTCCAGGATCTCCTCCTTCGGAAATTCCGGCATATTCGGGTAGGTGATCTTGGTCTTCTCCAGCTCCTCCTCACCCAGGAATTCCATCAGAGACATCTGTCCGGTCATGCTCCGCTTCTTCTCCGCATTGACCTGATCGATGATCTCCGGATAGATCAGATTCATCTGCCGGCGATTCCTGCCGAAGCTGTCAAATGCACCTGCGAAAATGAAGCTCTCGATGGTCCTCTTATTTGCTTCCTTGTTGGACAGCCGGCGGATAAAATCGGTGAGATCCGTAAAGGGACCGTTCGTCTCCCGCTCCCGCAGAATCTCCTCCACCACGCTGTCGCCCACGGAACGGATGGCAGACATGCCATACCGGATCCCTTCGCCGTCCACGGAGAATTCTCCTCTTCCGCAGTTTACATCCGGTGGAAGCATGCGGATCCCCATCCGCTTCACCGCCTCGATGTAATTCGCCATCTTCGGCGCATTGCTCCGGACCGAGGTCAGAAGGGCCGCCATGAAATCCAGGGGATAATAGCAGCGAAGATACGCCGTTTCATATGCAACCACTGCATAAGCCGCAGCATGGGATTTGTTAAATGCATAGCTGGCGAAGGCCGCCATCTCATCAAATATCTTATTTGCGGTTGCTTCATCCACACCGTTTTTGATGCAGCCCGGTACTCCCAGCTCCGCATTTCCGTAGACGAAATACTCCCGCTCCTTGGCCATAACGTCCGCCTTCTTCTTGGACATGGCACGGCGCACCAGATCCGACCGGCCCAGAGAGTATCCGGCCAGCTTCATAACGATCTGCATTACCTGCTCCTGGTAGACGATACAGCCGTAGGTGGGCTTCAGAATATCCTCCAGCAGCGGAGTATCATAGGTCACTTCCTCCGGATGGGACTGTGCCTTGACATATTGCGGAATGAAATCCATAGGCCCCGGCCGATAGAGGGAGATCCCGGCGATCACATCCTCCATGTTCCTGGGGCGGAGCTCCCGCATGAAGGAACGCATACCCGAGCTCTCCAGCTGGAACACGCCCTCCGTCTTTCCCTCGGAGATCATTTCATATACCTTCGGATCATCCATATCCAGGTGATCCATGTCCAGCTCGATGCCGATCCGTTCCTTCACGGAGTTTACCGCATTCTGGATCACGGTCAGGGTACGGATCCCCAGGAAGTCCATTTTCAGGAGTCCCAGCTCCTCTATGGTGGTCATGTTATACTGGGTTGTTACCGCGTCGCTGTTCTTGCAGAGGGGAACGTAGTCTACGATGGGCTCCCGTCCGATCACCACGCCTGCTGCATGCATGGAGGCATGCCGCGGAAGGCCCTCCAGCTGCCGGGCCATATCCACCAGGTAACGGACATCCTCATTTTCCTCATAGAATTTCCGGAAATCCCCGCTCTTCTCCAGCGCAAGGCCTATGGTCATCCCGATCTCCATGGGAATGGACTTTGCAACCATATCACAGGTTTTATAGGGGATATCCAGCGCACGGCCCACATCACGGATACAGTTTCGCGCAGCCAGTGTTCCGAAGGTGACGATCTGTACCACCATTTCCTCGCCGTACTTCTTCGTCACATAATCGATCACCTCCTGCCGGCGTTCATCCGCAAAATCCACGTCTATATCCGGCATGGTCACACGTTCCGGATTCAGGAAGCGTTCAAACAGAAGGTCATAGCGGATGGGGTCGATATTCGTGATCCGCAGGGCGTAGGATACGATGCTGCCCGCTGCCGAGCCACGTCCCGGTCCCACCACGATGCCCACGCTTCTGGCATACTTTATAAAATCCCATACGATCAGGAAATAATCCACGAAGCCCATGTCCGTGATGACAGACAGCTCATACTCCATCCGTTCCTTCAGCTCCGGGGTCACCGGATCATAACGGGTGGCAAGCCCCGCCTCACAGAGTGCCCGGAGATAGCTCTCTGCGGTATAACCTGCGGGCACGTCGAATCTGGGGATCTTATGCTCCCCGAATACGATATTCACATTGCACCGGTCGGCGATCTTCTGTGTATTTGCCAGCGCCTCCGGAGCATAGGGGAAAAGGGATGCCATTTCCTCTTTGCTTTTCAGGTAGTACTGACCGCCGGTATAACGCATACGGTCTTCCTCCTGCACCTTCCGGTTCGTCTGAATGCACAGGAGGATATCATGGGCCTCCCAGTCCTCCGCATAGATATAGTGGGAGTCATTTGTACAGACCAGAGGGATTCCGGTTTCCTTCGACAGACGCATCACGCCCTGATTGACCAGACTGTCCAGCTCCAGGCCGTGATCCTGCATTTCCAGGAAATAATTCTCCTCTCCGAAGGTATCCCGATACCAGAGCGCAGTCTTCACCGCCTCCTCATAGAGTCCCCTGCGAAGATTCACTGCCACCTCTCCCTGCAGACAGGCTGACAGGCAGATGATCCCTTCATGATATTCCTGAAGCACCTCCCGGTCCACGCGGGGCTTATAGTAGAAGCCCTCCGTGAAGCCTTTGGAAACGATCTTGGACAGATTCCGGTATCCTTCATCCGTCTCCGCCAGCAGGATCAGATGATAGTATCTGTCATCACTCTTGGTGATCTCCCGGTCGAACCGGGAACCCGGGGACACATATACCTCGCAGCCGATGATGGGCTTGATCCCCTCCTTCCTGCATGCCTTGTAGAAGTCGATGGCTCCATACATGACGCCGTGATCCGTAATGGCAAGTGAATCAAAACCCAGCTCTTTGGCCCGTTTCACCAGAGGCTTGATCTTGGCGGAGCCGTCCAGCAGACTGAATTCCGTATGCACATGAAGATGCGCGAAGGAGATCTCAGCCTTCGTCAGGTTCTCTGTATTCAGATTTTCGGAAGTATCCGCTCCCATTCCATTTCCTCTTTCATCTCTTAGTAAGTTATATGCTCCGGCTCCGTTTCTTTCTGTTATACCTGCGGTATGCCTTCATATACCTTCTTGCATATTCAAATGCCGCATCCTCGCCTTCCTCCGCCAGCTTCGTAAGAAGCAGGGTCAGCTTCTGCTCGGAATAGGGATGAAGCATCACCTTGCTCTTGCCCCGGTTGAAGTAATTCAGTGCGGAGACATCCGTATAGTCCGATCCCTGATAGATCTTGCTTGCGGCTACGCGGTCGCAGAACATTTCCACGATATAATTATCGGGCATTTTCATCCCCACCATTCCGCAGCCCTTCCTCTTAATGTCATAATCCACCCAGTACTCCAGATGATGCTTGTTCCTGCCCTTATGATGGAGCCAGGCCGTGGTTACGCCCTTATCCTCCCGTTCCGCATCATTGGGGCTCCGATTGCCCTGGTAATATTTCACACCCATCAGGAACTCAGCCGGTCCGTATTTCGAAAGGTCATGAAGGATCCCCTGCCGGTAAAGCCCGCAGCGGAAACAGTTCTTCCCCACCTCCAGCTTGTGGCGGCTGATGGTCTGAAAATGATGATATGCATTTGAAAGATACTTCTTCAGATCCGGCATAAAATCCTCCTTCCGGGACCCGGGACGACACAGAACCATTATAGCAAAAGTCCTCTGCATTTACAAAGTGAAAAGAGGTGTAATTCATTTCTGAACCACACCTCTTCAATCCGAGCTTCCGATGGGACTCGAACCCACGATCTATTGATTACGAATCAATCGCTCTACCGACTGAGCCACGGAAGCAAGCGAGTTGAATTTTACCATATTTTATCCTTCAACGCAAGAGTTGATTCCGGAAAGATGAAAACAACACGATCCGCTCCGGAAAATCCTCCGAAACAGCCGCAAGCGTCTCTTACTCAAACGGAAAATGATACGGAAGTCCCAGTTCATCCCGGATCGCCAGGATATCCTTACGTACCCCCTCTCCCACCGGCACTCCCCTGTCTTTGCGGAACTGCCAGATATCATATTCCTTCTCTCCTGCCGTATAGATCCGGCTTTCCCCGGGTGCCTTCTTCGATGCCCGCAGCGCACGGCAGATATCACCGGCTGTCTTCCGGAACACCTCCCGTCCCACAAATGCATCCGGATCCACAACGAAAAAGAAATGTCCCAGATGATACATTTGCGGCTTCCCGTCTCCTGACACACCGGAAAGTGCCTTCATAAACTCTCCCCCCGAGAGTGCCGCCGACAGGATCTCAACCACTGCCGCATATCCATAACCCTTGTAGCCCGCCAGTTCTTCGCCGATGCCGCCCAGGGGCGTCAGCGCCGCGGTTCCGTCTACCAGTCTTTCCAGAATCTCCGCACTGTCCGTAAGTGCCTCTCCCGTATCCGAGATCACCGTTCCTGCCGGTGTCGGTTTTCCTTCCCGCGCATAATACTCCACGCGTCCTCTCTGAACGATGGAGGTTGCACAATCCAGGCAGAAGGGAAACTCCTCATCCGTGGGGAGGGAGAAGGTCAGCGGGTTGGTCCCCATCATATTCTCCACGCCGAAGGTGGGAGCGATGGAAGGACGTGCATTGGTTCCCGTGATCCCCACCAGGCCTTCTTTGCTGGCCATGGTGGTCCAGTAACCGGCGATCCCGTAATGGGTGGAATTCCGGATCGCACCGCCGGCCATGCCATACTGCTTCGCCTTTTCGATCAGCATTTTCATCATGCGATGACTGGCTACCATACCCATCCCGTCATGTGCATCCATGACCACCGTGGTGGGCGTCTCCTTCACGATCTCCAGCTCCGTTACAGGGAGCAGAGTCCCCTTTTTGATCCGGTCGATATAGATCGGCTTAAACCGGTTACAGCCGTGGCTCTCAATTCCCCGCCGGTCCGATTCCAGCAGTACATCCGCACAGATCACGGCATCCTTCTCCGGTACACCGTATCCCTTAAAAGCATCTATCATAAACCGGTTCATCAGATCCCACGGTACAAATGGTCTTGTCTCCTGCATACTTGTCTCCTCCGCTCTATGTTCTGTTCAATTCATTTCCCGATGCCGTATCCCAGCGCCATAAGCTCAGCCGGACGCCTTTCCTGCATAGTGCAGGCGGGGATCACATTCTCCGATCTCCCGGTCATCGTCGCAGGCCGAACCTCGTTGCGCCTCCTCTTCATATTGTACCCGAATTCCATGGGTAAAAGCAATACAGAGCTACTCTCCGTTCTCGTCCAGCTCCTTCACGCCCTGAAGCTCCAGCGTCACATTCAGATCCGCATCCACCTTTACGGTATACAGGTGATCGGCGTTGATCCCGATGGGAGAACGTTCCTGAATGGTCATGGTTGTTTCCCCTGCCTTCACCCCCGTAAATGTAAGGACCTCGTCATATGCGGAGCCTTCCATTTCTCCATGGTCCGGATTTGAATATTCACGCCGGCCTTCATACTTCACAAGCCCTTCCTCCTCCAGCTGCACGGTAAAGGACGGTCCGCCGCCGTCAAAGGAATCAAATGTAAGTACCGCCGGTTCTCCGCTTTTTCCACTCATTTCTATCTCTCCTGTCCAATTGATGATCCCGCCGAACTCATACACATGGGTATATCCGATCTTCGCCAGCTTCTCCGACGCCTCCAGACTCCGGACTCCGCTCCTGCAGTAGACCAGAATGATCTGATCCAGATCCGGAAGCTTTTCGGGCTGTTCCTCACCGATATACTCATTTGTGACCAGGATGGCTCCGGGGATATGACCGCTGGCATATTCATCCGGCCGCCGGACATCCACGATCACATGTCCGTCATCCCGCTCCATCATC
>CADBOW010000038.1 GCA_902796375.1 uncultured Lachnospiraceae bacterium
GTACGGCCTGCGGTCTTGACCTGCCGCCTGGAAAGGATACTCCTGAGACCTCCGGATCCCGGGAAAAGGAACATTCCCGAGACCTCCGGATACCGGGAAAAGGATCATTCCCGAGACCTCCGGATCCCGGAAAAAAGAACATTCCCGAGACCTCCGGATCCCGGGAAAAGGAGAAGAGGGCGGAAACCGCCCTCCCTCAGAAATTCTCACCTGTCCAGTGGCTCTGAAAACTTTCTTTCGTATCCATATGGATATGTCCCACATCCCCATACGTTAGGAGCGCAGGAACCGTCATCTTCCCTTTATTCGCGGAATCAAAATACAAAATGGTAATTCCTGTATAGTTAGATTCCAGAGTACATGCGAGCACATGATATGGAATGTTAAAAAGATGTGAAAGCATGACCCGCATCATTGCGCAGTGGCAGAACAGCGCCACATGCTTTTCGCTGGGTTCCTCCGCAAGATAAAACCCTTCCTGCGTCCTGCGGTATCCCAGAGTCAGGAGCCACTCATCCAGTCCTTCAGAGATCTCATCATATCTCGCCTTGAAGCCATTATTCCGGAAAACCTCCAGGCGCTGAAAGTCCTCCTCCACCGTCAGCCGCCGATGATCCTCAGCAAAGTAATACAAAGGATCCACCTTGGACAGCCGGGTCGGAACCCCGTCCGGCCAGGAGGTCTTAGACTCTTCACCCAGTTCGTATGCCCAGGGCAGCACCGTGACCGGCAGTCCCAGAAGCTCCGCCGCAGGCCGCGCGGTTTCCCGGGCGCGGCCCATGGGCGAAGAATAGATCTCATCTATGCCGGAATATGAAAGGCGCCTGGCCGCGCTCTCCGCCTGCCTAACGCCCTCGGGAAGCAGGGTATCTGTGCGATAATCCGGGATCCCGTGTCTGACAAAATAGATATACATTCGTGTACCCTATAATATGCTGATAAAATAATATTTCAGATCATGCAACATGACTCAGCGCACGAAACAGCTCAGATCATGAACAGCATTTCTGATTGCAAGAGATAGCAAAGATCATGCCGGACACCGCTGAAGATCCCCCGGAGGTCATCAGTCGAATTTGAATCCCTTCAGGAGATCGCCCAGGGACGTCACAGCCTCGCCATCATCATGGTACTCGTTCTCCTCTTCCTCCTGCAGCTCTTTGGCCGTCAGGTCCGCCACTGCCTTCATGCTCAGAGACACTTTGCCATCCTGTACCTTGGTGATCATGACCTTGACCTTATCTCCCTCACGCAATACCGCGCCGGGATGTTTGATCCTCTGGGCAGAGATCTGGGAAATATGCAGAAGTCCTGAAATACCATCGCCAATGTCCACGAACGCGCCGTACTCCTTAATGGTCTCCACGGTACCCTCTACGATATTGCCGACCGCAAGCCGCGCGATCCGCTGGTTCTTTTCCTCGATCGCCTTTGCCTGAAGCAGTTCCTTCGCGGACAGCACCAGGCGCCGGTCCTCTTCATCCACGTCCGCCACCTGTACTTCCACCGTACGATGCAGATACTCAGAAGGATCCTCTACATAAGCCAGAGCCAGCTTGGATGCCGGAATAAATCCGCGGATGCCTTCCACGTAAAGGATAGCGCCGCCGCGCACGGTCTCCGTGATCTTCCCGGTAATGACCGCTTTCTCCTCCATCATACGTTTCAGTTTTTCCCAGGAAAGCTCATTATCCGCATCCTTCTTGCTGAGGATGATATTTCCATGTCCGTCATCACGCCGCTTTACAGTGGCTGAATAACGGTCGCCGATCCGGACCGCGTCCATAATATCAAAATGCGGATCCGCGCTCATCTCCTCCACCGGGATCCGGCCGGGAGCGTAATAATCCAGGTCCATAAGCACACCGGTCTCATCCACGTCAATGACCGTGCCTTCCAGTACATCGCCCACATGGATCTGGCGGAAGGACTTCTCCAGCTCCTCCTTATAATCCTCCATGGTTTCCGTCACTTCCGGAATCACCGGCTCCGCAGGAACCTCAGGAGCAGCTGCCTCTGCCTTAGCTTCGGGAGCAGCCGCTTCAGCAGGAGTATCGGAAGCAGCCGCTTCTGCCGCAGCTTCAGATTCAACAACTTTATCCACATCATCCACCGGGGCTTCTGCTCCGGTTTCCGGCACGTCATAAGATTCTGCCGTCTTCTTATCCTGAGATGGCGCGTCTTCCTTCATAGCTTCATAGAAGTTTACCGATTCATCCGATAATTCTTCCA
>CADBOW010000039.1 GCA_902796375.1 uncultured Lachnospiraceae bacterium
GCTCCTCCCCCCAGCTTTACCAGCTCAGGGTAATCCAGGCCCTTGCCCCACATGTTGTCCTTCAGATCCTCATGGTTATAATCCACGCCGGTATCGATGATGGCCACCACCTGCTCGGAGGTATCCACCTTCGGTGTCGCTGTATCACCGCTGTAGGTATTCCAGCCGTCCACGCCCAGGCCGTAGGTAGTATCCTCGCCCCACTGCAGGTCGGTGAAATCCATGGATTCCGTCTTTAAAATGTAGTTGGGCTCGGCGTACAGTACATCATCCCGGGCTTCCAGTTCTGCGATCAGCTCCTCTGTGGTAAGGTGATCGGACTGAACCCGTGTGATCACTCCCGGAATGGGATCCTGCTGGTCCTCCGAATCTTCTGTGTCGATATCCTGCGCGCTGTCCCCCGCAACAGCTTCTTCTGCCGCCTCAACGGCTGCGCTTGCATCCTCTACCATAAGAAGTGCTTCCGCATCGTCAACACAGCTTTCATCCTCCAGATTCTCCTCTGCCGCCTGTTTCACCTTCTCCTCGGAAACAGCCTTCGGTTCTGCCCCGGCCTTATAACAGACGATGGCTTCCCCCTTTACATACTCCTGTGACTGCAGCGTATCCTCCACCTGTTGAACCGATGTTTCTCCGGAAGAGGGAGTGTCCGCATAAGCGGGGATCGTTCCACCAAGCAGACCAAACGCCAATGCAAGCGACAGCAGCTTTGCAAACCGTTTTTTTCTCATGCCTGTAACCTCCTAAATCTGATATTCAACCTCGATCATTATTATAACAATTCCACGGGCGTGTTTCATCAGTTTTTTGATCGAACGATCCTTACGAATTCTGAGATCGCACCGTTCTCATGCTTGTCCTTATGGATAAATACCTGCGAAAAGATCGGAAACTCTGTCCCTTTCCACCGAAGTCTTACCAGCTGTTTTCTTTTCACCTCATCCTCTGCCGCCACATCCGGCATGAAGGCCACCCCCAGCCGATTCCCGGCAAACTGTTTCAGGATCTCCTTGCTGCTGGTTTCCAGGGCTATCCTTGGCGTGATCCCACAGGACATGAGTGCCTTCAGCAGCATTTGCCGGAAGCTGCAGTTATGACCCGTTAGCAGCAGATCCGCTCCCTCCAGATCCTTCTCCGTTACTGCCTTCTTCTTCGCCAAAGGGTGTTCGGGACTGACATAGAATCCCAGAGTCTCCGGATTCTTATACAGCAAAGTCAGTCCGTCATCCTCAATGAGAGGATTCAGCGTATATGCCATATCCAGTTCTCCCTTCTTCAGCAATTCAGGAAATGTATCATGCATGATGAACTGAATCCGGATCTCCACCTTCGGAAATCTTTCCTTATAATCCATCAATATTCCGGGAAGCCGGTTATAGCACAGGGATTCGGAGACACCCAGCTTAAGTATCCCGGATGGCTCCGGGGATTCCGGAACCTCCAGATGGATCTCCCGCTCAATCTGCAGCAGCTTCTCCGCATGTATCCGCAGGCGCTCTCCCGCAGGTGTCAGCAGGATGGTTTTCCCAAGCCGTTCAAAAAGAAGTGTTCCCAACTCATCCTCCAGCTGCTTGATCTGTGTGGTCACCGTTGACTGCGCATATCCCAGTTCATTTGCCGCGGAGGTAAAATTTCCAGTTTCCGCGATTCTAAGAAATGTTTCCAGCTGTACGATCGTCATCTCTTATCTTCCTCCTGTCCCTGATACTGATGGTTCTGTCCAATCATATTTCTTGATGATTATGTTCTGTTATTTCAATTTTACTAATGCATGATGTAATGCTATTATACAGACAGAATCTGAAAAATGCAAGACACCTGTATATATCAAACCGGAAGTATCAAACCGGAAGGAGGACACAAGTATGAATGAACTGATCAATATCATCCGGGAAGCCATCGGCCCGAACTTTCTAAATATCCGCACCTCGATCCGGACCTATGACAGAGAGGCGCTCTGCTGCGGCGCACCCTGCTGGAGATGGGCATACCACGCAATCCATTCCGCAGACAAATGGTTCATCAACCCTTATGATTATACCGAGCCTGCTTTTCATGAAGAAGGAATGGACAATCCGGACAACCCCACCACTGTCGTGCTTTCCGATCAGCAGCTGCTGGAATATCTCTCACAGGTGGAAGCGAAAACTCTGGCCTATCTGGACACGCTTACGGATGAAATGCTCTACGAAAAACCGAAGAACTGCCCTCACACGAGAATGGAACTCGTGCTCAGGCAGTTCAGACATTTATCGTTTCATACCGGAATGCTGAACGGACAGACCGCAGTGGCTACCGGCGAATTTCCCGTGTGGGTTTCCGACACAGAAAGCTATGTGAATGACGGCGTCTTCTTCGGAAGATACCGAAACAGAAAATAAGACTGATCTTCCCCCCATCACCCGGCGATAGGATACCAGATCTCGGCCTCATCTCCGGAAAGACCATGTTCCTTTGCATTTCAGATCCGTTCGATCAGCGCAACGGTCTCCACATGCATCGATCCCGGGAACATATCCACCGGTGTCACCTTCTCCACCGCATATCCGTCCTCGCACAGGATCTTTATATCCCGGGCAAGGGTTGCGGGATCACAGGAGACATAAACAATCCGGTCCGGTGACATGGCTGCAAGCGTTTCCAGCAGTGCGGCATCGCATCCCTTTCGGGGCGGATCCACAACCACCACATCCGCGCGGTACCGTTCCGGGTCCTCGGCATACAGCCTCGGAACCACGTCCTCCGCCTTTCCCACAAAAAAATCTGCATTTCCGATCTGATTCAGCTCGGCATTTTCCTTTGCATTCTCTATCGCCTGAGGAACTATCTCCACACCGAACACTCTTCCTGCCTTCTTTGCCAGGAAGAGTGAGATCGTTCCAATCCCACAGTACATATCCCAAACCGTCTCGGAGCCGGTGAGTCCGGCATATTCCAATGCCTTCTGATAAAGCCGAACCGTCTGCAGGGGATTCACCTGAAAGAAGGATTCCGGGGAAATGCGGAACTGCACCGTACCGATCCGATCCTCGATGCAGTCCTTGCCGTATACGGTAAAGCTCCGGAATCCCAGGATCCGATTGGTCTTCTCTTCATTGACGCTGCAGTTGACGGAGGCCAGGCGAAGATGTTCTCCGAAGCCGGGAGTCCCTTCCCCGGATCCGATTCTGTTCCACTCCTCCAGGGCCTCCTGCAGCTTCCCCATCAGAAGCTCCTTCCGGGGAAGCTTTCTTCCGTTGATCACGACACAGACCATCACCTCCCCTGTGGCAAAGCCCACCCGGGTCAGCAAATGCCGCACCAGCCCCTCATGGGTCTCCTCATGATAGACAGGTATATGCGCTTCCGTCAGATATTCCCGGAACCGGGAAAGAATATAACGATTTACCGGATGCCCCATGGGGCAGTCAGAAAGCGGGATCAAAGAGTGGGTGTGCCCGGCATAGAAGCCGAGCTGAGGCTTCCCCGCCGAATCCTCGCCTATGGGAAACTGCATTTTATTCCGATAATGAAAAGGCTCCTCCATCCCGATCAGCGGTTCCATCCGCGCATCCACATCCGAAAGTCCGCCGATCCGGGCGAGGCAGTTCCGCACATGCGCCTGCTTCAGCTCCTTCTGCTTCTCATAGGAAATATGCTGCAGCGTACACCCGCCGCAGGCACGTGCATTTTCACAGACCGGTGTCACCCGGTCCGCAGAAGGCTCCAGGATCTCCATCAACCGTGCGAAGGCCAGATTCTTCTTCACCTTCATCAGCTTCACGGACGCCCGGTCTCCGACCACAGTATCCTTCACGAAGACGGTCATTCCGTCAATATGGCCGATCCCTTCGCCATCCTTCCCCATGTCCTCAATTGTAATCTCATAAATGTCATTCTTCTTCAGCATATATGAATCCTCAACTTTCGAAAAGAAGTCCCGCGATCCGCAGGACTTCTTCTCTTCTTGCCTTGTTCTGTTGTTATACGGCCTGTAGGCGGTGCATCTTCTCTTCAATATACGCACCAACGTCATCCTTCTCCATACCCAATGAGATAGCCAGTTCACCATAGAGACTGTCTTCCGCTATGTGAAAATACTTGGAATCCGAGCTGGTTACCTTCTTCCCCTCTGCCTGGCGCATCTGGATCCGCTCATCGATGGTCTTGATCAGACTTACGATCTTCGCGGGTTCACAGGAAAGAATGGTCTGCTTGTAGAGGGTTTCCCGTTTCTTCTCTTCCTCAACATGCATCGATTTGATCTGATTCATGTTCTGAACGAATGCCATAGCCTCGTCCTTGGACATAACCTTTCGGATCACAACCCGGTCATTATCGATCGGGGTGAATATCTCACTGTCTCTGATATAGCAAGGAGTCATGGTGTAGTAAAGCTTATCCTGCGGGATCCCCGGACAGTCGATCGGCCCTACTTTTGTGATTCGGCAAACACCGTTACTTCCGTATACAACGTAATCACCGACTTCATACATGTGCTTACAACTCCTTCGTGCCATACAATCACACTGCCTACATTCATCATTGTAACACTTTTTTAAAAGAAACGTAAGAATGCACATTTTACAAAAAAACGGGGTCGGTTATGTACTTTTCTGCCAACACACTTTCGTCACATTTTGTTTTTCGATCTCCGGAGCAGTCCCTTCACCGCCACGGTAAGGATCATCGTCGCCAGCATATCCGGAAGGGTACTGCCCACGGGAGTATCCACATGCAGCAGCCACCGGTAGAATGCGAAACCCGCCAGCCACACGGCGAAGCTGACCCAGTCCAGAGCCCGCCCCTCCGAATCATTTTTCAGGATATAATGATCTGCGATCATGACCGCGATCATCGGCGCGAAGACGGAACCGATCAGATACAGAAAATCCGTAATATCATCCATGGCGAAGATCACCGCTCCCAATGTACCGATCACTGTCACTGCCAGCGCCACCGGTCTGGCAGACAGCTTCCGGTGTATGCTCTCTGCGCTTACTCCGGCCGAAAAGGCATCCAGAAATGTGGTAGTGACCGTTGAAAAAACGATGATCAGCAGTCCGGCTATACCAAGCCCGGCCTTCACCATGATCTCCGCGATGTCTCCGGTTCCCAGCATGATGGCGGCACTCATGCCGATCAGGAACATCCAGGTACTGACTGCTCCGTAGGTTGCCGCACTTGCCAGAGTCGCGCCGAAGGGCTTCTCCGCGTCTCTGGTGTAGTCACTGATCAACGGAAACCAGGACAGGGGCATGGCCACCGAAAGCTCCACTCCGGCTCCGAAGGAGAGCTCCTCTCCCGGATCCGCTGCCACGCCGCCGTCACGGAAGATCACAACGGAAAGGACCACTGTCAGCCCGAACAGAAGGGCCATGGCAGCGATATTCAATTTCCCCAGATTTTCAATTCCGATCAGGATCCAGATCAGGATCAGGACGCCGATCACAACCGCCCAGATCCAGGAACCGATCCCCCAGATGCTGTCCGCTGCCAGTGCCCCGTCATAGATCATGATGCCGGTCCAGCCCACCAGCTGAAGGACATTTAATACGGCAAAAAATGCCGCACCGTACCGGCCGAAGGACATTCCTGCCGTTTCCATCGATGATTTTCCCGTTCTCCCGCCGATCAGTCCGGCGAGGAACAGAAGTGCACAACCGATCACATGTCCCACCAGGATCGCCAGGATTCCCCTGCCGAAGCCCAGCGGTGCAAGATATGTACCCGTCAGGATTTCCGCTATGGATACACCTGCACCGAACCAGATCAGGCTGTTATTCAAAATACCTGTCTTTCGTCTTTCTTTCATGAAATAATCCTCTTCCAATATAGCTCATATCCGTCCGTCAGGGAAGCCGTCAGAACCGTACGCCAGATCCTTCTGTCGGATCCGTCTCACTTCCTTCTGCCGGAGCAGTCTGCCGAGCTACATCGCCCCGTTCGTCTGACAGGTCCGTCTTAGGTCAGTCCGCTCGGTCCGTCTTCCCGGTCAGTTCGCATACAGCAGGTCTGCATCCATATCCGGCACAAGATAGGCATGATCCAGCGGTCCGCTTCCTTTTCCCAGATCCAGTCCTGCAGCGATCGCACCGGTGAGATAATCCTTGGCGCTGCGAACCGCCTGCTCCAGTGTCTTTCCCTCAGCCAGATTGGAGGCTATGGCGGAGGAAAGTGTACAGCCGGTTCCATGGGTGTTCGGATTGTCGATCCTGGTCCCGTGTAGCCAGATCTCACCACTGTCTTCGATCAGAAGATCATTTGCATCATTGACGCTGTGTCCGCCCTTCATCAGGACAGCAACTCCGTAGCTTTTCCGGATCTTACGGCCGACGGACACCATATCCTCCTCCGAACGGATACTGCATCCGGCCAGAACCTCCGCCTCCGGAATATTCGGTGTGATCACAGTTGCCAGAGGGATCAGCTCCTGCTTCAGGGTTTCAATGGCATCTTCACTGATCAGCCGTGCTCCGCTGGTGGCAACCATCACAGGATCCACCACCACATTTTTCGCGTCATATTTTCTGAGCCGGTCAGCGATCACCCGGATCAGTTCAGTGCCGGAAACCATTCCGATCTTCACCGCATCCGGGAAAATATCCGTAAATACAGCATCCAGCTGTTCTCCCAGGAACCCGGGAGTCACCTCCAGAATGTCCGTCACACCGGTTGTGTTCTGAGCCGTGAGCGCCGTGATGGCACTCATGCCGAATACATGGTGCGCTGTCATGGTCTTCAGATCTGCCTGAATTCCGGCGCCTCCGCTGGAATCACTCCCGGCGATCGTTAATGCAGTCTTCATACAAATCCTCCTTTCCTTCTGATACACATTCCGTGGGGCCGCCCAGTCATGAACTACAGTTTATTTTGCATAGCAAGTACCTTCTCCCTCAGCCGCCTCGTGGCGTCTTCCACATTCTTCTGTCCGAAAATGGCGCTGATCACGGAAATCCCCGCAATACCCGTATCCGCCAGCTGAGATACATTTTCATAGGTGATCCCGCCGATGGCAACCACCGGAATGGTCACTGCCTTACAGATCGCTGTCAGCATTTCCTTCGACACATCCACTGCATCATCCTTGGAGCCGGTGGGGAAAACGGCTCCCACTCCCAGGTAATCCGCCCCCTCCGCTTCCGCGCGAAGCGCATCCTCCACCGTCTGGGCCGATACTCCCAGGATCTTATCCGGGCCGATCAGCTTCCGGACCTCAGAAGCCTTCATATCCTCCTGCCCCACATGAACGCCGTCGGAATGGATCCGAACCGCCAGCGGAACATTATCATTTACGATAAACGGTACCCGGTATCTCCTGCAGAGCTCCTGCAGCCGCAGGGCTTCCGCCTCAAAGCTCTTCTCATCCAGATCCTTTTCCCGAATCTGCAGAAATGTAACTCCTCCCCGAAGGGCCTGCTCCACCGGCTGGTCCAGTGTCTCACCCTCCTGCAGCCAGTGACGGTCCGTCACTGCATAGAGAAGCAATTGCTTCGGTTCTGTCTTCATCAGCATATCTCCTTTACATCTCCGTGATCCTGGCCCGTTCCTCCAGGGTGGTTCCATCCATCCGGTAAATGGCATCGATGATGCGGTTCCGGTAGGTTGCATTTCCATCCCCCGGGAGCATTCTCTCCCACCCGATCTCGCCGGCCACACCCATCAGTGCAACCGCTGTGGCAACCGCTTCCGTCTGTTGCTCCGGATTTGCCACCACATAAGCGGTCGCGAGCCCCGAAAGCTGGCATCCGGTTCCGGTGATCTTTCCCATTTCCGGACGACCGTTTCGGATCACATATGCCTTTCCGCCGTCTGTAACAATATCAATGGCTCCGGTGATGGCCAGGATCACATTCAGGCGTTTCGCCAGCTCCTTCGCAAAGGCAACTGCAGCCGGAAGGGTATCCTCGGTCACCGCATCCGCCACATCCGCATCCACTCCCCTGGTGGTTCCGCTGCCGTTTGCTATGGTCCTGATCTCGGAAATGTTCCCGCGGATCACGGTGAGCGGAAGCTCCTTCACCAGAGTATATGCCGTGTCCGTCCGGAGCTTCGAGGCCCCGGCGCCCACCGGATCCAGCAGAATGGGATGTCCCAGCTCCGCAGCTCTATGTCCCGCCCTGAGCATTCCCTGAATGGTTCCTGAATTCAGGGTTCCGATATTGATGTTCAATCCGCCGCAGATCGATGTGATGTCCTCCACATCCTCCGGCTCATCTGACATGATGGGACTTCCGCCGCAGGCCAGCAGAACATTTGCCACATCATTGACTGTCACATAATTTGTGATATTATGCACCAGCGGTTTCTTCTCCTGTACATTGCTCCAGCATTCCTTTAACATAGTATACCTCCAAAAATAGGCAGCCCAAACGGACTGCCTGCATGATCATAAACAAGTCCCTTCGTTGGCATTATCCAAATCAGGTGCGGTCGAAGCGGGAATACACTTCCTCTCAGCCGGCATCCGCCAGCTCCCGTAGTCATCATTCCATATTCTGTTTGAATATCTCACATAAACGCTATTGTAATTCCGTAAGCCCTTCGCTGTCAATACA
>CADBOW010000040.1 GCA_902796375.1 uncultured Lachnospiraceae bacterium
ATCCGCGCCAGATCCCCTTCATACATATCCGAGGTCATGAGCAGCGCTCCATTTCCCAGACTGGCCGTGGGCGCCCTCAGCAGCTGGATTCCGTTATGGTCGAAAACGAACGGGAATTCCAGCGTATTCTCGAAGAAGCTTTCATCATTTTCAATATTCAGATACCTGTAGTAGGTATCATATGCGGGACGATTCTCAATCTCATAGAGGGTACTCCCCTTCACCTTCGTGATCTCCAGGTCACGCCCCAGTGGCTTCCAGCCGGTGATATACATGGTCTCAACGCGAAGGTCTTCTCCTCCCATCAGGACAAAAACCACGCCATGTTCGGAGTAGCCTGAGACACTCGAGAAAACGCAGGCATCATCATCATTCATGTCGATATTAAATGCCCCACCGCCGTAGATCGCAATATCGCTTCTGGCCTCCCGCAGACGGTCCGAAAATCCGGTCATGGACATTCCCCGGATGGTGACCAGCAGTTCAACCGCCGTAACCCAGGGATTCTCCTGAAGCTCGCGAAGGACACTGTCCGTCACCTGTTCCTCATTTTCGGAATTCAGGTCATACTGCAGAAGCTTCACCTGTGTGGTCGGAAACTCAAACACCGTACAGGATATGGACATCTCAAACTTGGACAGTTCTCCGTTCACGATGTGACCGTTGGTGGAGCATCCGAACACCAGCGCCTCCGGCAGTTCACGACGGATCGCGTTCACTACATTCTCTATTTTATCCCTGTCCAGAGTGTCTGTCAGAACCTGAAACAGCATATGTGAATATATCTTTGTTTTGGACCACTGGCTGATCTTGCGAAGTTCTCTGGTCAGCGCGTCATCGCCTTTGTAACTGAATTGAAATTGCCTCATTCCCACTCCCCTCATGCTCTGTCAAACGCGTCTATTCCCATAATATGCCCCGTTGAAATCGATGTCAAGAAAGAATTCCATGACAGCCCCGGATTGACTGCCCACGGCAGGATTTCCCAGGAAAAGCCCCCGGCGTTCATGGCCGGGGGCTGTACATTTACGTATTCGTTCTTCATTTCTCTTCCACATCCACTGCCAGATCTACCGTAAGGCGGCTCACCAGCTGCGGGATGGTTTCCTCAAAGTTTACGCCGTACCAGGGTTCCTTCGGATCCTGCTTGGTCACGCGGATGGTATCTGCCGTGTAGTCGGCCGCAAGCGCAAACGCCTTCTCCATGGAAAGCCCGCGTACCAACCCTCCGACTGCCACCGAAGCGAAAATGTCGCCGGTGCCGTGGAAGGATGCATCCACTCTGTCATTCTGATAAATGAAATGCTCCCCTGTCCGGGTGTCCAGACCATATACACCGGTCTTTCCTTCACTGAGGGATACTCCGGTCAGCACTACCACCTTGGATCCCAGAGCCGCAAGCCTGGACAGAAGCTCCTTCACATAATCCTCATCGTACTCTTCCTTATACTCCATATCCGTCATGAAGCATGCCTCTGTGATATTCGGAACGATGATATCCGCCGCGCCGCAAAGACCTGCGTTCAGCTTTGCATAAGCCGTATCAAACGCCGGATACAGTTTTCCGTTATCTGCCATAACCGGATCGATGAACACCAGAGTGTCATCCTTCTTGAACATTTCGAAGATCTTCTTTGCGATTTCTATCTCCTCCGCAGAACCAAGGTACCCGGTGTAGATCGCATCGAATTCCACGCCTTCGGATTTCCAATGCTCAACGATGGGAAGCAGCTGATCTGTCAGATCCTTCACTGTAAAATTCTTGAACATGGTATGCGTCGACAGAACCGCGGTAGGAAGGATCACAGTCTCGATCCCCATGGCTGAGATGACGGGCAGTGCTACGGTTACGGAACATTTTCCAAGGCAGGAAATGTCCTGAATGGTTAAAACTCGTTTCATAAATATAACTCCTTTAAAATGATTCATATGGATCGGGGAGCTGCGACCCCGAGAAAGGATCTGCTCCCCGATTAATGAGCGATTAAATGTATTATATACATTTCTGGCCATGTTAAAATGCC
>CADBOW010000041.1 GCA_902796375.1 uncultured Lachnospiraceae bacterium
AACGAGGTGGCTCCGGCGCAGCATGAGCTGGCTCCGATCTATACCACAACGAATATTGCGGCAGATCACAATCAGCTTACCATGGAGATCATGCAGAAGGTGGCAAAGCAGCATGGAATGGTATGCCTGCTGCATGAGAAGCCCTTCGCAGGTGTAAACGGCTCCGGTAAGCATAATAACTGGTCCGTATCCACAAATACCGGCGTGAACCTTCTGTCGCCGGGCGAGACACCCTATGAGAATGCCCAGTTCCTGCTGTTCCTCTGTGCGGTGATCCAGGCTGTGGATGATTATCAGGATCTTCTCCGTCTGTCTGTGGCAACGGCGGGAAATGATCACAGACTTGGCGCAAATGAAGCGCCGCCGGCCATCATTTCCGTATTCCTGGGAGATGAGCTGACCGGAATCCTGAATGCCATCAAAAATGATACTCCCTATGAGGGCGTGGAGAAGGTACAGATGAAGCTGGGCGTGCATGCGCTGCCCCGGTTCTTCCGTGATACTACCGACCGCAACCGGACCTCGCCCTTTGCATTTACCGGAAATAAATTTGAGTTCCGTTCCCTGGGCTCCTCCAACAGCATCGCATGTGCGAATATCATGCTGAATGCGGCAGTGGCAGAGAGCCTCCGGCAGTATGCGGATGAGCTGGAAAAGGCTGAGGATTTCCAGGCTGCGCTGCATGATCTGATCCGAAAGGTGATCATAGACCATGAGCGGATCCTGTTCGACGGCAACGGTTACGGTGAGGAATGGGTGAAGGAAGCCACGGAGGTACGCGGACTGTCGAATCTGAAGACCACCGCGGACGCCATGCCGAAGCTTCTGGATGAGAAGAATAAGGAAATGCTGATCCGCCATAAGGTATTCAATGAGGCGGAGATCCAGTCCCGTTGTGAGATCATGCTGGAGAACTACGTGAAGACCGTAAATATCGAGGGACTTACCATGGTGGATATGGTACGGAAAGATTACCTGCCGGCCATTGAGGAATATCTGTACACCCTGTCCCGTGCGGTGGATTCCATGAAGTCCGTCAGCGAAAAGCTGAAGTGCAGATATGAGATCTCTACCATGGAGAAACTGACAGACCTGACGGATAATATCCTTACATCCGTGGAAGCACTGGAGCAGGAGCTGGAGGCTCTGAAGCACTGCGGAGATATCTTTGAATCCTCCGCTGCGATCCGGGATAAGATCCTGCCGGCCATGGAGACTCTGCGGGGATATGTGTATGCAGCGGAAATGCTGACCTCTGCAAAATACTGGCCCTATCCCAGCTATGGTAAGCTGCTGTTCTCCGTTCAGTAGGAGATACCGCAGGTGGTGTTGTGCCGCAGGTGGTGTTGTGCCCTTTGTATGCGGCAGAGCGGATTCGGGAATTCAGGAACGTTTTTCAGAATCAGAAGAATAAGAAGAATAAGAACAGGTGGAAGACATGCTGCAGCAGGAGCATCCTGAGGCACACTTCCCCTGTTTTTTTTGTTTCCGGATCCGGAGCAGGGCAAGGACCAGGATCAGGATCAGAAGCAGAATGATCAGAATATCCCAGAAATTCATGGAACCCTCCTTTCCGCAACGGGTGTGTGTCCGGTTCCCGGACGGCCGGAAACGTCAGATGATGTCAGTTCATGTTGGTTCATGCCGGTTCATGTCAGTTCATGTCAGTTCATGGCGGCTCATCAAAAAAGCCCGCCCACCAGATAGGTGAGCAGTCCGGCGAGCCAGGCAATCAGGCATTGCCAGAGGACTACGCCGATGGCCCATTTGCCCCCCAGCTCTCTTCGGATCGAGGCGATGGCCGCCACACAGGGAGTGTAGAGCAGCGAGAAGACCAGAAGGGTAGCGGCAGCCAGAGGCATCATCACGGTGGTCAGTCCCTGGCCATACAGAACCTCCAGGGTGGATACCACGCTTTCCTTGGCCAGAAATCCGCTGATCAGAGATACCATGATCCGCCAGTCTCCGAGACCCAGAGGCTGCATGACGGGAGAGATCCAGCCGGCAATGGTGGCCAGGATGCTGTCCTGTCGGTCCGTCACCAGATTGAACTGGAAGTCGAAGCTCTTCAACAGCCAGATCACGATGGTGGCGATGAGTATGATGGTGAAGGCCCGCTGGAGAAAGTCCTTGGCTTTCTCCCACAGCAGATGACCTACATTTTTTGCGCCGGGCAGACGATAGTTGGGAAGCTCCATGACGAAGGGAACCGCTTCCCCCCGGAAGAGCGTATTCTTGAAAAGGAGAGCCACCAGAATGGACAGGAGGATCCCCAGAAGGTACAGGCCCAGCAGGATCAGAACCTTATACTTCGGGAAGAACGCGTCCACGAAGAAGGCATAGATCGGAAGCTTGGCCGAACAGCTCATAAAAGGTGTCAGCAGGATCGTCATCCGGCGGTCTCGTTCGCTGGGCAGTGTTCTGGTTGACATAACTGCAGGGACGCTGCATCCGAACCCGATCAGCATGGGTACGATACTGCGGCCCGAAAGACCGATCCGGCGAAGCAGCTTGTCCATGAAAAATGCAACCCGGGCGGTATATCCGCTGTCCTCCAGTATGGACAGGAAGAAAAAGAGGGTAATGATCACCGGAAGGAAGCTCAGCACACCTCCCACGCCGGCCAGAATACCTTCCACCACCAGACCGTGGAGGATGGGATTGACATTTGCCTGTTCCAGAGCCACGTCCACCATATTTGTCAGAGCATCGATCCCCTTCTCCAGAACTGACTGAAGGGATCCACCCACCAGATAGAAGGTAAGCCAGAAGACGACGCCCATGATGGCTATGAAAATGGGGATAGCAGTCCATTTTCCCGTGAGGATCCGGTCGATCCGCTGGCTGCGCAGGCTCTCTCTGCTCTGCCGGGGCTTATGCACATTGGGAGCGCAGACCCGGTGGATGAAGGAGAAGCGCATGTCCGCTATGGCGGCGCTCCGGTCAAGCCCCCTTTCCTTCTCCAGCTGGAGGACGATATGCTCCAGGGCTTCGGATTCATTCTGATCCAGTGAGAGCTGTGCGATGATACGGGTATCGCCTTCGATCACCTTCCCGGCGGCGAAGCGTAAGGGAAGGCCGGCGGCCTCGGCATGATCCTGAATGAGATGCATGGTGGCATGGAAGCCCCTATGAACTGCGCCGTTATGATCATTTTCATCACAGAAATCCTGGCGCAGAGGCTTCTCCTGGAAATACGCCACATGGATCGCGTGCTCCACCAGCTCGTGGATCCCGCTGTTTTTTGCGGCGGAAATGGGTATCACAGGAACCCCGAGCTGTGACTCGAGGGCATTGATATCGATGGAACCTCCATTAGCGGTGACCTCATCCATCATGTTGAGGGCAACCACCATGGGGATGTTCATTTCCAGAAGCTGCATGGTGAGATAGAGATTTCGCTCTATATTTGTGGCGTCCACGATATTGATGATGGCGCGGGGCTTCTCCCGGATGACAAAATCACGGGATACCAGCTCCTCCGCACTGTAGGGAGACATGGAATAGATGCCGGGCAGATCCGTCACCAGGGTCTCCGGATGTCCCTTGATCACCCCGTCCTTTCGGTCCACCGTAACCCCGGGAAAGTTCCCGACTCTCTGATTGGAACCGGTCAGCTGGTTGAAAAGCGTGGTCTTCCCACTGTTCTGGTTTCCCACCAGGGCAAAGGTCAGGGTCGTTCCCTCCGGAAGAGGATTTCCGCTTCCCTTGGGGTGGAATTTTCCGCCCTCGCCGAGACCCGGGTGAACAGAATGGTTGAACAGATTCTTTTCCACCGCGGCAGGCTTTGCCGGAGCATCGGCTTCCGTATTCTGTTGTTTCTTTGTTTGGGGAATGACTTCGATCTCCGCCGCATCCGACAGACGGAGGGTCAGCTGATAGCCGTGGATGGTGAGCTCCAGAGGATCACCCATGGGTGCATATTTCACTACGGTGACCTCTTCACCGGGGATTACACCCATATCAAGAAAATGTTGGCGCAGAGCTCCCTCCCCGCCAACAGATTTTATCACAGCAGATGTTCCGATTTCCAGATCTTTTAATGTCATGTTCCTGATCCTTCCGAGGGCGTTTCACCGGAATTGGATGGTGCTTCGCCGGTCGGAACGGTATATGATGATTGGGTATTCATGGTTTCCGCACCGGATGGCACCTGATTCTCCGGTACATAGTTCGGCATGTCTTCGCAGGAATCGCCGATGATGTAAATGGGGCGGTTCTTGGTTTCCAGAAAGATCCGGGCGATATACTGTCCCATGATACCGATGGAGATCAGCTGAAGTCCGCCCAGGAAAACGATCACGCAGATGGTGGAGGTCCAGCCGGACATGTTATAATCTCCCAGTACCAGTTTCTTGATCACCTGATAGATCATCCAGACAAAGGATGCAAAGGTACAGATGATACCGGTTGTGGTTGCCACATGAAGCGGAGAACTGGAGAAGTTGATGATACCGTCGATGGCATATTTGAACAGCTTCCAGAAGCTCCATTTTGTCTTACCGGCAACACGTTCCACATTGTCATAGGACAGCCAGTAGGTTTTGAAGCCGACCCAGCTGAACAGTCCCTTGGAGAATCGGTTGTATTCTCCGAGATTTACGATGGAGTCCACCATCCGGCGGCTCATCATCCGGTAATCTCTGGCGCCGTCCACGATCTCCGTTTCGGTGATCTTGTTGATCAGCTTATAGAAGGAGCGGGAGAAGAAGGAACGAAGCTTCGGTTCGCCAGCCCGGGTAGCTCTTCTCGTTGCAACATTATCGTATTCTCCCTGCTGAAGGATTTTATACATTTCGGGAAGATAGGAGGGCGGATCCTGCAGGTCCGCATCCATAAGAACCACATAACGGCCGGTTGCATTTTTCAGACCGGCGTAGATTGCTGCTTCCTTACCGAAATTACGGGAGAAGGAATAGAATTTGGAACATGGATTTTTCGAATAGAATTCCTTCAGAATGCGTAATGTTCCGTCAGCGGAACCGTCATCAACAAAGACAAATTCATATGTGATCCCCATCTGCTTCACGATGCCGAGGGTGGTATCGTAAAATATGGGTAGTGCTTCTTCTTCATTGTAACAGGGGACGACGATTGACAGATCAACCGGTTTCTGATTCATTTTCATATCCTGCCTTTCAATGGTAGATAACTTAGTAGAATATAGCATATTCATTGGGAATAGTCAACCAAACCGGGAGCAGACGGGGCGTGGCTTTTTGGGTATCGGCGAAACTTTTTTCAAAATTTTTTCAGAAAATGATTGACAGAATAAAAATTAAGTCGTACAATACCACCATGAAAAGGCAAGGGCGTCTTGGAGTAATACTCCGAGGCGCCTTTTCTGTTGTTTTTTTCTATTTTGTAGTAGCGATGCAATGGCGTTTCGCAGATTCCGGAAATCGGAGCAACGCCGGCACTCGCTCCTCTCTTTCCGAAAGCTGCGAAGCGAAGGTTACAGAAATCGCTGAGCTACGAAGCTGACAGCTTGGGACGGACGAAATAAGAAAGAGAGTGAGGTGCTTATCTATGTTAGAGGAAGTTTTAGGTAAAGTGGACGGGGAATTGTTCGCTGTATGGTTCCTGATCGGAGCCGCGCTGGTGTTCTGGATGCAGGCCGGTTTTGCAATGGTGGAGACCGGATTTGCAAGAGCAAAGAATGCA
>CADBOW010000042.1 GCA_902796375.1 uncultured Lachnospiraceae bacterium
GGTTACAGGCTGCAGAAGCTCGGCGCCCTCCTTCTGGGCATCCTCTGCAGTTCCCCGGAAAAGGTTTACTATATTCTTGGACTGCAGTGTTATATGAACTGTCATCTGGCCGTCCTTGACGGTAAGCTTCGCTGCATCCTTCAATGCTTCATTGATACGAAACATGGAGCTGTCCGTGGTAAATGTCACATCATAGACTCCGTCCTGAAGATCTGTCTTTGCCTCTTCCTTCTTCTCAGTCGTCTCCGCAGTTCCGGCACTTCCCAGCACTGCGGCGGTATGTGCCACATACAGATCCCGGACCGCCGGAATCCTTCCCAGGCCCTCGATCTGGCAGTCGATCTTCTCAAATGCACCGGAAGCCGTGAACATACTCTTCCAGGAGTCCTCATCCTCTCCGGCCATATCATTATTTGCATGATCACCTGCCACAACCATCAGCGGACGAAGAACCACCTTCTTATATCCCGCATCCTGCACTGCCTTGATGACAGCCTCGCAGGCGGTATCCTCCGGCTCGCCCTCCACGGTACCGATGA
This sequence comes from uncultured Lachnospiraceae bacterium, assembly GCA_902796375.1. Taxonomy (GTDB): domain Bacteria; phylum Bacillota; class Clostridia; order Lachnospirales; family Lachnospiraceae; genus Eubacterium_Q. The sequence continues at coordinate 540 of CADBOW010000042.1, forward strand.
ATACATTTTCGTAACCCAGTTCCTTCATCTGGGTTGCCATCTGACTATAGCTGATCTTTGCCGCATGTGCGGTTCCGTGTCCCATGAATACAAATGCGGTTCCGTCCAACTTTGCCGCATCCAGGCTGTCATAGCCTGCACTTGCAACCGCTGCCGCGGTCACTGCCTCGGCAACTGCCTTCTTGTCCTCATTGATTACGGAGGCATCCTGCCCTACCTCTCCCAGAAGAGGCTCCGCCACTGAAATGCTTTCGATCTTGTCCTTATACTTATCGGCAGCAGCCATCAGCTCATCATACTCTGCGCCATGCATCAGATGGGTCGGCTGGATCACCAGCTGCTTTACGCCGTTATCTACGGCCCGCTGCATCGCCTGATCCATATTATCGATCTTCTCACCGTCTCTGGCCTGAACATGATTGATGATGATCTGTGCCGTAAAGGCTCTCCTTACGGACCAGTCCGGATTTGCCGCTGCTATCGCATCCTCAATCCCCTTGATGTCCTCGGTGCGGCTGTCATTAAATGAGGTACCGAAGCTGACCACCAGGATCTCCTTCTCTCCGATCTCATCCTGGTTCCTGGGATCATCCTTTGAAGCATCTCCAGTATCCCGTCCGAAATAATCCGGATCCGCTTCCTCTCCTTCCACCATTTCCTTCTGTGCATCCGTAAGCGCGTCCCATTTCTCCTTCGCTTCCGCACAGAGTGCATCCGTATCATCTGTCCGTTCCTGAACATAGATCTTATCGATCAGATCTGCAACCTCCTTGGCACGTGCCTCATCCGACCCTGCGTCCTTTGCCTCGGTTGCCGTCTCTGTTGCTGCCTTCGTTCCTGCTTCCGTCGTTTTTGTCTCTTCCGTCTTTGCAGTCTGCTCCGAAGCCGCCGTGGTTCCCTCTGCCGCTGCGGTGGTCTGCTCCTCTGTCTTCCCGCATCCTGCAAGTACGGATGCTGCAAGTGCAGTAGTTACGATTACTTTCAGTAGCTTACGTCTCATTTCATGTCTCCTTAAAATAAAATATCCTGTGCCAGAAGCACAGGAACGCGAACCGGACGAGGCTTCCCTCGTCTGTCTCTCCGCACAACCAGTTACTCGTGGTCTTCTCATGCCACTCCCACGGCAGGTCTCCCGGCTTGCGGCTCCGACGGAGAGTATCCTCCGTCCCGCAGGAGATCGTCTTCCCGGTTTCCCAGTGACATTCTGATCTCCCACTAACCGCATACGGTGACGAGTTCGCTCAGGCCTCTCACCTGATTCCCTTTTCACCGAAGCAGATCCCGTCCGAAAATGATCCAGATGGATCAGCCTTCCCGACCGGAATCTCTCCGACACCGTGCAGCGTGTATTCAGTTAAAACCTCTTGCATCTTAACAAACAGAGAACCGTGTGTCAAGTCTGCCAACCCCACGGTTCTCCGATCCTGTCAGTTATTTACGGTTCAGACATACGCCCTTGGAATTGAATTTGTACGTCTTCTTTCCGATCTTTACCTTGCCGGTCTGCATCTGACCCAGCGTCTTTTTCTTCGTACTGAAATAATAATACTTCTTCCCGACCTTCAGCCAGCCGGTCTTCTTTTTGCCCTTCACATAATAATAGGTTTTTCTGCCTTCTTTAAAGAAGCCGTTCTTCACCTTCTTCGGAATGGACTTCTGCTTCTTCAGTATCTTTCCGCATACGGAGCAGTGGCTCCCTGCAGTAAGTCCCTTCTTCGTATAGGTTGCGGCAACTGCGGAATCCTTTACCTCCTTATGGCCTGTATGCTGAATGGTCTTGACCTTCTTCTCTCCGCATACGGTGCAGGTAAAGGTTCTGGATCCGTTTGCGGTACAGGTAGCCTTCTTCGTGATCCTGCCGCTATCCCATTTATGGCCCGCTGCCTTCTGTGTCACGGTTTTCGTCTTACCACATACCTTACAGGTATATACGGTCGTTTCGTCTGCGGTACAGGTCCCTGTGCACTTCACCGTGCCCTTGTTCCAGGAATGGCCTGCATATCCCTTATTCTCCGCGTTCACCGACTTCCAGCTGTAGGTTCCGTCCGAGTTCTTCTGAACCTGCCAGATGGTATCCTCCGTGATATAGTCTGCCTTCGCAGCCGGACTCTGGGATGGATATGTCATTTCATGGGCTCCGCTGGTATCGATCCCTGCAAGATGCTCATCGGACAGATTGAAATATCTGGTGAGATTGGAGGAACTGTCATCCCCGTCATTCCATGTCACATCGATGGCATACCATTTTCCGTTATCCAGACATACCTTATTCCACAAATGGCCGCCGGCGGAGGAATTTCCCGGCTCATCCTCATGAAGGACCATATATACAGGTACGTCCGCATAATTCATAAGGAAATACATCGAATATGCATAGCCTCTGCACGGAGTCTTCTTCCGGAGGATCACCGAAAGATCATTGTCGGAGGTATCCGTCAGCGTATAGGTATATTCCTTGCAGAGGATCTCATTTGCCGCCCGGACACGTTCATATCTGGTATCAAAGCTGTTGATGATGGAGAGCCAGGAGTCCAGCTCTCTGAACAGCCGGTTTGTAAACTTCGCCCGTTCCTCTCCGTCTGCATATTCGCTTTTTACGACGATCTTCAGGCTTGTGTTGCTTCCGTTGTAGGTTGTGACCGAGATGGAATTTCCGAAGAAATAAAACTGCGGATTCTCCTCACGTACTGTCGAGTAGATCTGAAACAGCCTGGAGGGCTCCACATCTCCGCAGGGAATGGATTCCATGACCCAGGCCTTACCTTCCTTGATGAAATCGTCAGTGGTGGTAAGATACTTCCGGCTGGCATCGTAAATCTTCCTGTATATTGCCTTTTCACTTTTGGTCAGCGAGTCATATCCGCGGGTGGTGGAACTCGTATCGATCTGATAGCTGTCCCAGTCATGCTTCTCCACCGTGACCTCTTCCTTTGTCTCCTCCGCATGGACATCCGTCACGCCCATATTTACGGAAATGAGCAGACAAAGCATGAACAATATGGTAAATATACAGGATTTCTTCTTTCCTACCATGATCCGCATCCTCCTCTCGCCGCATATCCGAAGGATTTTCGAAAAAAAACAGGCACCGAACGTTAGACGATGCCTGTAGTAACTCCAAATAAGCGCAGCTGGCTGCCATTTTACAGGCCCTTATAGCTTTGTGTCATCACGTTTCCATGATTTTACCCATGTATAAAGTTGTATTAATTATATCAGATAACCCCGGCAGGTGCAACGATTTGTAGCGGCGAAAAAGCAACAAAAATGCACGGGAAATACAGTAAATATGCCGTATTGCTCCAGGTAGTACCTCAGGCACATCAGTTCATAAATGCCTCAACCGATTTTACTATTCTCTTCGAAGGCTATTCTCTCCGTAGACTGATCCCCCTGCCGTCCCGTCCGAAGAACATCATCCCCAGCATGAGATATCTGGCCATCTTCCCGTCATGATGAAAGTAATACAGATTCTCTCCCATCTCCCGAAGTCCTCTTACCATTTCACCGGTAACCGGGTCAAAATAATACCACTGATTATTTTCCTGATACCAGCCCCGGGTCATCTTTCCATTTTCATAATAATGAAACTTCTTTCCGTCAACCTCCTGCCAGCCGGTCATGGCCTCCGGAAGGGGAACGATATAGAGATCGGATGCTCCCTCCGAAGAAACCTGGGACAGAGTCACCGGCTCCGTCAGCCGTACGCCGTTGTGATTTCCTCTGCCTGCCGCATGATACATCTGGTGAACACCGTTCCCGTCCTGGCCTGCATATATCCCAAGGTGGCAGTCCCAGCCGGAGGTGGGCCAGAAATAAAGAAGATATCCCTCCTTCAGCTTACCGGCCCGGTCCGCTTCCGTGAGTGCAGCCTGGATCGAGTCCGGATCCTTCACCTCGCCCATGTAATACACCATGGACTTTCTCACCACCTCGCTTCCGTCCACCTGCTGTTTTCCGTCCGCCAGATAATAATACCAGCCGGTGCCGTCGGTAAAGGACCTCTGTGAGCCACGGCTCCTGGCCTGTTTCAGAGGCAGATATATCTCATTCATCTGCGACAGCGCATCCTCTCTCGTGCCGCCGTTGGCATAGTATAAAACCGAAGCCACAAAGCCGGTACAGTTAAATCCATATCCTCTGTGATCCCGTCCTTCATACTGCTCGGTTCCGTAATTGATACATCCAGCCGCATTTTCATGATTTACATAATACTCAGCCTCTCCATACCGAAGTCCGTCCTTCCAGTTATCCTGTATGGTCCGGATCACGCTCTGACGGGAAACCTGATCCATCCCCAGATTCTTCGTGAAATAATCCCCATCAGTAGAATCCTCCGAGATGCTCCGGGTCCAGTCGTATCGGATGACCTCCGTCTTCCGAACCGGCGTTGTATCTCCGAAACGGTCCCCGGCAAAGCAGGTCCCAGAGGATATCCCTGCCAGAAGCATCGCTCCGGTCAGAATCCATGCTATTTTTTGTTTCATCTGAATCCTCATGGAAAACCCTCTTTCTTCCGGATGACCGCATTTTCATACTATACCATATTGATCTGACAGGACCGCATTACGGTCAGCGCCGCTCCATGTGCCTCTACAGCTGTGCCGGCGTAGCAGGCGGGATCCACCTTAATGGGAGATTCCCTGAAGACCGCCTTCAGTATCAGCGCATTGGACACCACACAGATATATTTCCTCCTGTAAACAAAAGCCTGCTTCAAATTCTTCAGAATATGAAAAAAATCCTTAAGTTTCCTTTTATCAGGATCCTTAAGGACTTTCCTCGCAGGGGATGAGAGAATCGAACTCCCACCAAAGGTTTTGGAGACCCCTATCATACCATTTGACCAATCCCCTGTGCCAAATCACAA
>CADBOW010000043.1 GCA_902796375.1 uncultured Lachnospiraceae bacterium
TCGCCGGAGTTCATGACACAGAACGTGATGAGGGTGAAGCGATTCGCAAGGCGAATCGTGAAAACCCGAGGCACGTTCAGGATTGCGGGAGCTGCGAAGCAGCGTAGCAATCCGTACTTCGCACATAGCGTTAAGAAAAAGGAGAACAATCATGGCAATCAAATCACTTATCATCAATCCGGGTTCTACCTCCACCAAGCTTGGTATCTTTGAGGATGAGACTCTGCTGTTTGAAGAAACACTGCGCCATACCACAGAGGAGATCGCGCAGTTTGACAAGATCGTAGATCAGAAGGACTTCCGCAAGAAAATGATCCTGGACTTTCTTGCATCGAAGGATGTGGACGTTAAGAGCTTCAACGTGATCGTCGGACGCGGCGGTCTTCTGAAGCCGATCCCCAGCGGAACCTATGCCGTAACAGACGAGCTGGTACATGATCTGGAGATCGCACTGGGCGGAGAGCATGCCTCCAATCTGGGTGGTATCCTGGCCCGCGAGATCGCAGATGAGATCGGTGTTCCGTCTTATATCGTAGATCCTGTAGTAGTGGATGAGCTGATGGATATCGCACGGATCTCCGGCGTACCGGAGCTGCCCCGTGTCAGCATCTTCCATGCCCTGAATCAGAAGGCTGTAGCCAAGCGGTATGCGAAGGAAGTAGGAAAACCGTATGAACTGCTGAACCTGATCGTGGTTCATATGGGCGGCGGCGTATCCGTAGGCGCACATACCGGCGGTAAGGTTGTGGATGTATTCAACGCTCTGTCCGGCGACGGTGCATTTTCACCCGAGCGTGCAGGTGCGGTTCCTCCGGGAGCACTGGTGGATCTCTGCTTCTCCGGCAAGTATGAGAAGAAGGATATCATGAAAATGCTCATCGGAAACGGCGGTTTCAACGCATATCTTCATACAAATGATGCACGTGAGGTTGCAAAGATGGCGGAAACCGATGAATACGCAAAGACCGTATTTGACGGGTTTATCCTTCAGGTAGCGAAGGATATCGGTTCCATGGGCGCTGTATTGTCCGGCAAGGTAGATCAGATCATTCTGACCGGCGGAATCGCTTATGGAAAGTATGTTACGGAAGAGATAGCAAATCGTGTGAAGTTTATCGCACCGGTTACCATTTATCCGGGAGAAGATGAGCTTCTGGCACTGGCACAGGGTGCGCTTCGCGTAATGAACGGCGAAGAGAATGCAATGGTATATTGATCATTTGTTTGAAACGGGATGAGGGATTGCAGGAAGTGATGGCAATCCCTTTCCTGCAAAACTACCTTGAGGAGGAATGTACTATGGATGAACAAAATTGGCAGCCGGGAACGGATCCTGATCGTCAGACATCGAATCCATTTGACCAGATAACCGTAGATTCAATCGGCCAGATGTCGGAAGAACCGTTAACACAGCAGTCGGCGAATCCCTATGGGCAGCAGTCGGCGAATCCCTATGGACAGCAGTCGGCGAATCCCTATGGGCAGCAATCGGCGAATCCCTATGGGCAGCAGTTGGCAAATCCGTATAGCCAGCAGTCGGCGAATCCCTATGGGCAGCAGTCGGCGAATCCGTACGGCCAGCGGCCGGTGAATCCTTATGGCCAGCAGCCGGCGAATCCCTATGGTCAGCAGCCGGCGAATCCCTATGGTCAGCAGCCGGCAAATCCGTATGCACCGCAGACATCCATGAATCCTTATGGAATGGGCGGAGCACCGGTGCCTCCGAAGCCTCCGAAGAAGAAAATGTCCGGAAAAATGAAGGCACTGATCTTTGGCGGGATCGGACTTGTGGCTCTTGGTATCGGCCTGTATTTCCTTTTTACCATGGTGATCTTCCCTCCGAAGAAAACCGTTAAGGCTGCAATGGAGAGTACCTTCAGCGGCGAGGAAGGGAATAAGATCAGTTCCCCGGTTCTGAATGAGCTTGGCGGAAAGGAAATGATGGATTCCTTCAAGGGGAAGGGCGGCAGTATCGAGCTTCAGGTTTCGGGAAAATCCGGAGCTCTGAAGAATCTCCAGTTGGATCTGAATGTGGCCAAGGATGACACTAAGAAGCTTCTGTCCGCACAGGGTACCATTTCCGGAAACGGAGAAAGCATTACCGGAGAGCTCTTCGCTGATGAGGAGCATACCTACGGGACAGTGAAGGATCTGATCGACGGATATCTGTCCATCAACAACAAAAATGTCATTTCATCCCTGCTGAAGGCTCCGATCCTTCAGGGGACGGATGTTTCATCCCTCGGTGCAATTCCGGATATCAGCCTGAATTATTTCGGATCCGGTGAATCGGGAACGAATCCGCTGCTGAATGAGGACTTCTGGGATTCAGTCAGCGTAAGCAGTGACGGCAAGGACAAGCTGCAGATCGGTACATCATCCGTAAATGTTGATAAATACAAGGTTACGATTCCGAAGGAGAAGATCGATGAGTGGATCGACAAGACCGTCGATCAGCTTTTGGATAACATGGATAACTCTGCCATCGGACAGATTCTTCAGCAGCAGGGAGGCGCCCTCGGGAATCTTTCCCAGATGAAGGATCAGATCAAGCCGATGCTGAAGAGCATTTTCAAGGAGGATTATCCCTTCTGGATCTATGTGGATGACGGACGTGTGGTTGGTGCCAGATTTGCCGGCACCCTTTCGATCACAGCCTACAACTTTGAATATGAACTGAATATCATGGCTTACGGCAGCGATGAGAAGGCTTTATACGGCGTAACCGGAAGCATCAGTATCATGGGACAGAAGATAGGCATAACCGCCACCATCGCCTCAAATAATGAGGGAAGCACCGTGAAAACGGATGCTGTCCTTTCCCTGGAGAGAGGCAACTCGAAGATGATCGACGGAACCTACAGTCAGACATATGATTCCGGAAGCAAGGCGATCAGCGGTTCCGGATCTCTGAAGGTAAACGGGGAGGAGGTCGGAAGTGTTAACGTCAGCGGTTCCGTAACGGAATCCACCCCCGGAAAATCCTTCAGCGTTTCACTGGATGATATCACATTGACTGCAAAATCGAAATCCGTTTCATTGTCGGCTAAGCTTACTGCCAAGACACTGGATGGGGGAGCAACGGTGGCAGAACGGGATTCCGGTAAGAAGGTACTGGATCTCACCACCTGCACCAAAGAAGATCTGAATGCAATGTCCAATGAGGATGCCATGAGGCAGATCGAGAAGAAACTGGAGAAGATCTTCGAACTGCATTAAGAGAGATATGCGTATGGGAACGATGAAGTATAACAATATCATATTGGGGGATGATTCTCCGAAGATCTGCGTTCCCATCGTAGGTCGTACAGAAGAGGAGATCCTTGCCCATTCAGCGGCGATCGCGGAAGAGGCGGATCGTCTGGCGGCCCTCGGACTTCGGGCGTCGCCGGTGGTGGATGTGGTGGAGTTCAGAGCGGATTATTATGATAATATCTGCAACCAGACCATGTTGACCGAGCTTCTCACTCAGCTGCGTGAACAGCATCGGGATCGTATCCTTCTGTTCACCTTCCGCAGTGAGGAGGAGGGGGGAGAGCTTCGGCATGACCGGGCAGGCAGTATGCTGGATGATATCTGCAGCTGGGCTATGGTCAGCGGAAAGATCGACCTTCTGGATGTGGAGTTTCTCTCCGGAAATTACCGCGTGGTCCGGACAGCGACCAAGGCGAAGGATCTGGGGATCGGAGTCGTGCTTTCCTATCACAATTTCGAAGAGACGCCGCATAACAATACCATGGAGAATATTCTCTGGGATATGGAGCAGCTGGGAGGCGATATCCTGAAGATTGCGGTGACACCGAAGACCCGGTTTGACGTGGAACGGGTTCTGGAGATGATCGAGCAGGCGAAGCAGGGAAAGCTGAGACAGCCTGTATCCAAGCCGGTGGTTCTGATCTCCATGACCAAACTGGGAGAGCGGTCCCGGACCGAGGGGGCGAAGCGCGGAAGTGCATTTACCTTCGGTATGGTTGGAAGCGAATCCGCTCCGGGTCAGCTGGCTCTTGAACAGCTGGTAAAGGCATTGGAAGCATAAGGGGGGCTTAGGATAAGTCTCCAGACAGAAACGAATGAAATAACCCGCATTGCGATGTGACGCAATGCGGGTTATTTTTAGCATCCTTTGATGGAATGCGGTCCTGCAAATTATTCTTCCGGTGCCGGCTCCTCGGGAAGGGGGAAGCTGATCTTCCAGGTCTTCCGAAGGGTATCCATGAACCGGAGCATGTCTCTCGATTCGATATGGGTGATCTCTGCAGGCTCCTGCTTGCCCATGATAATGGCATTTCGTGCAGCCAGGAATTCGAATTCATATCCGGAGATCTGATTCTCCGGAGGCATCGTCTCTTCCAGAATCTCATTATTCTCACCGTAGAGACGAATGCGGGTGGGAAGATTGGTCCCCTCAACTTCGATCCGGCCGCGGGTTCCGTAGATCACGGCCCGGTTGTCCAGGTCGGCCATCATGGATGCGAAGGCGCTGGCCATCTGACCCTGGGGGAAATTCATCTGTATGGTGTCAATGGCATCCACATTGCTGGAAAGGCGATTCACGGAGGAAGCGCATGCAGCCGGGAGGCTGCCCATTACCATGAAGATCATGGAAAGAGGGTAGATGCCCAGATCCAGAAGCGCGCCGCCGGCCATTTCCGGACGGAGCAGACGTTCGTGATCGATCAGTTTATAACCCAGAGATGCAGTCATGCATCTGATATCCCCGATGGCCTTGGATGCGATGAGATCGCGAAGGTGCAATGTAAGGGGCATGAAACGGGTCCAGAGAGCCTCGCCGCAGAAAAGCTTCTTCTCCCGTGCGATGCCCATGATCATTTCTGCCGTTTTGGCATTGTAGGAAATGGGTTTTTCGACCAGTACCGGCTTCCCCGCATTCAGGGCACGGATCGCCAGATTTGCATGGGTGGGGTGGATGGTGGCGATATAGACCAGCTCGATCTCCGGATCATTCAGAAGATCATCATAGTCGCCATAAGCCTTCTCGATGCCATATTTTCCGGCAAATTCCTCAGCCCGGGTTTTCTCTCTTGCAGCAACGGCGCCGACACGGAAGCCGTCCAGCTTCTCGATCGTTTCCGCGATCTTGCCGGCGATATGACCGGCACCAAGGATTCCTATATTAAAATCTATCATGGTATTCGCTCCTTTGTATAATCTCACTCCTTTGATTATACGAGAGGAAAGGGGGTTTGTAAACTAAATTTCACTTGCAACACATTGGTTCAGCGGGTATCATAGTAGAGAACTTTATGCGAAAAGAGATGACAGTATGCTGAAAACGCTGGGTAAAGAGGTAAAAGACTTTAAGAAGGACGCAATTCTCACTCCGTGCTTTATGATCCTGGAGGTTATTTTTGATGTGCTGATCCCGAAGTATATGGGGAAGCTGATCGATCTTTCCGATGAGGGAGAGGTGGATATGGGCCGGATCCTTATGTACGGAGGCATAATGCTGCTTCTGGCGGGAGGCGCTCTCTGGGCCGGTATCATGGGCGGAAAATACGGAGCCCGTGCCGCCACCGGGTTTGCAAGAAATCTCCGCCGGTCCATGTATCGGAACATACAGACCTTTTCCTTCGCAAATATTGACCATTTCTCCACATCCAGTCTGGTGACAAGACTGACCACGGATGTGACAAATCTTCAGAATTCATTTCAGATGATCCTCCGGATGATGACACGTGCACCCTCGAATCTGATCATCAGTATGGTGGTGGCCTTTACGATCAGTCCCCAGGTGGCCATGGTGTATCTCGGAGCGGTTATCTTCCTTTCCATCGTAGCGGTTTTCCTGCTGCGTCGTGTTACGAAGTATTTCTCCGAAGCATTTCCGAGATATGACCGGATGAATGAAAGCGTACAGGAGAATATCACCGGAATCCGGGTGGTGAAGGGGTTCGTGCGCGAGGAGCATGAGAAGAAGAAATTCAGTCGTACCAGCAACATGATCTATAAGATCTTTGTAAAAGCGGAATCTCTGATGGCGCTGGTGATGCCCATCATGCAGACCTCCGTATATTTCTGCGTGCTGATGGTGAGCTGGGTCGGCGCGAAGCTGATCGTGAACAGCGGACAGACGGAGCTGACCACCGGGGATCTGACACAGCTTCTGACCTATTGCATGCAGATCCTAATGAGTCTTATGATGCTTTCCGCTGTTGTGGTCATGATCACAATGGCCCTTCCCAGTGCCCGAAGGATCGTGGAGGTTCTGAACGAGAAAAGTGCTCTTTCCAATCCGGAGGATCCGGACTTTGATGTTCCGGACGGAAGTATCCGGTTTGAGGATGTGGATTTTCGGTACAATGATACAGCGGAGCAGCCTGTGCTGCAGGACATTTCCCTGGAGATCGCTTCCGGCGAGACCATCGGTATCATAGGCGGTACCGGAAGCTCCAAGACCAGTCTGGTGAATCTGATCAGCCGGCTGTACGATGTGAGTCAGGGGGCTGTATATGTGGGAGGAAAGGATGTCAGATCCTACGATATGAAAACCCTCCGGGACCAGGTTGCGGTGGTGCTGCAGAAAAATGTGCTTTTCTCCGGAACGATCCTGGAGAATCTTCGATGGGGAAATCCTGATGCGACACTTGAGGAGTGCCGGGAGGCATGTCGTCTGGCCTGTGCTGATGAATTTATCGAGAACTTCCCGGACAAATACGATACTGTGCTTGAGCAGGGCGGAACCAATGTGTCCGGCGGGCAGAAGCAGAGGCTCTGCATCGCACGGGCGCTGCTGAAGCGTCCGAAGGTACTGATCCTGGATGACAGTACCAGTGCGGTGGATACGACTACCGATGCATCGATCCGCCGTTCCTTCCGGGAGTATATCCCCGAAACAACAAAGCTGATCATAGCCCAGCGAATCTCCAGCGTGATGGATTCCGACCGGATCCTGGTGATGGATCAGGGCCGGGTCAGCGGCTTCGGAACCCATGAGGAGCTGCTTCGGACCAATGCGATCTATCGGGATGTCTATGAATCCCAGCAGGGCGGAAGCAGAGACTTTGACGAAGGAGGTGTTCACTGATGGCAGGACCGCATGGAAGAGTGCCCAGAGGCATGAAACCCTCCGTGGAGAACCCGGGTCAGATCCTGAAACGTCTGCTCGGATATATCTTTCGTTTTTACAGGGTGCCGATGATCATTGTATTCGTATGCATCCTCTTAAGTGTTGTTATGAACCTGCAGGGAACCATGTTCATGCAGGTGCTGATCGACGATTATATCACCCCCATGCTGGACAGCGGAAGCAAGGACTTCGGACCGCTCCTGGGAGCCATCCTGAAAACCGCAGGCTTCTATGCGGTGGGCGTGGCCTGTACCTATACCTATAACCGGATCATGGTAAATGTAACCCAGGGGACGCTGCGCCGGCTTCGGGATGAAATGTTTCATCATATGGAAGCTCTCCCGATCTCTTATTTCGACAATCGGACCCGCGGAGACATCATGTCCGTATATACCAATGATATCGATACCCTTCGCCAGATGATCAGCCAGAGTATCCCCCAGCTTTTCAGCAGCGGCATCACCATAGTGGGCGTTATCGTATGTATGATCATAAGAAATGTACCGCTGACCATCGTTACATTTCTCATGGTTGCCTTTATGCTGTATTGTACCGTGGGCATCACGAAGAAGAGCGGGGCGTATTTCGTGGCGCAGCAGAAGGATCTGGGTGCCGTGAACGGATACATCGAGGAAATGATCACAGGACAGAAGGTCGTAAAGGTATTCAGTCATGAGGAGGCCGGGATCGAGGCATTTGACCAGCTGAATGACCGGCTGTTCGACAGCGCCTTCAATGCAAATAAATATGCGAATATCCTGATGCCGGCCATGGCGCAGATCGGAAATCTGAGCTATGTCATCTGTGCGGTGGTGGGCGCAGTTCTGGTCCTCACCGGCTTTGGCTTCGAAGGCGCCGCCTTCTCCGGCATCGCACCGCTGACTGTAGGCGGTCTGTTCTCCTTCCTGCAGTTTAACAAGAGCTTCAATATGCCCATCAATCAGGTCAGCATGCAGTTCAACTCCATCGTTATGGCCATGGCAGGTGCGGAACGTGTATTCAAGCTTCTGGATGAGAAGCCGGAGGTGGATGACGGATATGTAATGCTGGTGAATGCGAAGGAGCAGGCGGACGGAAGTCTGACGGAGACGGAGGATCGTACCGGGATCTGGGCATGGAAGCACCAGCACCAGGAGTCCGGAGAGGTGGAATACAAACGTCTGGAAGGGGCTATCGTTCTGGACGATGTGGACTTCGGCTATGTGAAGGACAAGCTGGTCCTGCACAATGTTACGCTGGATGCGAAGCCGGGACAGAAGATCGCATTTGTGGGCTCCACCGGTGCGGGAAAGACCACCATCACGAATCTGATCAACCGGTTCTACGATATACAGGACGGTAAGATCCGTTTTGACGGAATCAATGTAAATAAGATCCGGAAGGGCGATCTCCGCAGGTCTCTGGGGCTGGTGCTTCAGGATACACATCTTTTCACGGCTACGGTTATGGAGAATATCCGGTATGGACGGCTGGATGCCACGGATGAGGAATGCATCCAGGCGGCGAAGCTTGCAAATGCGGATGGTTTCATCCGTCAGCTGCCGGATGGATATGATACGGTGCTTACGGGAGACGGAGGCAACCTGTCCCAGGGACAGCGCCAGCTGCTGGCCATCGCCCGGGCGGCGGTTGCGGATCCGCCGGCATTGATCCTGGATGAGGCTACCTCCTCCATCGATACTCGGACGGAGAAGATCGTGCAGGAGGGAATGGACCGATTGATGGCAGGAAGGACCACATTTGTCATAGCACACAGGCTTTCCACAGTTCGGAACAGTGACTGTATTCTGGTCCTTGAAAAGGGAAGAGTGGTGGAACGGGGAAGCCATGAAGAGCTTCTGGAGCAGAAGGGAAGATACTACCACCTGTACACCGGAATGACGGCATAGGCAGGACGGCGTAAGACCTGCGGCACGGGTATGTGGTTGCAGGCCTTTTCGACTGGAAGGATGTTAGAATGAGAAGAACGATAGTCTGGGATTTGGACGGAACATTATTATATACGCTGGAGGATCTGAAGGATGCGGTGAATCATGCCCTTCGGGTCAGAGGATATGCAGAGCATTCTCTGGAGGAAATGCGGCGCTTCTTCGGAAACGGGATCCGTTACGCCTTTCAGCAGGCCGAGCCGGGAGCATCGGAGGAAGAACTGGAGGAGCTGATCCTGTTGTTTAAGGAGTATTACTCGGTGCATTGCATGGACCGGACCCGGCCCTATGATGGGATCCTTCCCATGCTTGTGGAACTGAAGGAGCAGGGATATGGGATGGCCATCGTATCCAATAAAGTGGACGAGGCTGTAAAGGAGCTTGCGAAGCAGTTCTTCGGGGATTATGTGACGGTAGCCATCGGAAACCGGGCGGATATCCGCAGGAAGCCGGCACCGGATTCGGTACTGCAGGCCCTGAAGGAGCTGGGGGTTCCGAAGGAGGACGCAGTCTATGTGGGAGACTCCGAAGTGGATCTGGCCACCGCGCGGGCGGCCGGTATTCCATGTGTTACAGTGCTTTGGGGCTTCCGGGAGAAGGATTTCCTGATGGGGCAGGGCGCAGATCTTTTTGCGGAGCATCCTCAGGATGTGCCGGGAATCCTGGCGTCAATTTCATGACGGACAATAGAAAGAAGCGCGCCGGGCGTGCTTTTTTTCGTGGTTTTCTCCTGTTCGAGGGTGATACGGCCGGAAAAAACAGGTTGACAAATCACATAAATAATGTATAATTAAATTGCAAGCAATTAAATGACACGAAAGGATGAGGCGCTATGGATACATATGACTGTCTTAAACTGGAAAATCAGTTATGTTTTCCACTCTATGCATGTTCCAAGGAGATCGTGAGGAGATATAAGCCCTACCTGGATGAACTGGATCTCACCTACACACAGTACATTACCATGATGGTTTTGTGGGAGAAGAAGCAGACGAATGTGAAGGAGCTGGGTGAATGTCTGTATCTGGATTCCGGAACGCTGACGCCGGTGTTGAAGAAACTGGAGCAGAAGGGATATCTGACCCGGCATCGTTCGGAAGAGGATGAGCGGAATCTGGTGGTTACGATCACGGATGCAGGAGAAGGGCTTCGGGAGGATGCGGTTACAATCCCGCCGCGGATGGGACAGTGCGTGAATCTTTCGGAGAAGGAAGCCGCAGAACTGTATCGTTTATTATATAAGATTCTGGTAAATATTAACGTATCGTAGAAAGGGAAACAACCGATATAAAAGGGAATAGGAGGTACACGAAAATGGCAGTATTACAGATTAAGGAAGATCAGTTTGAAGCAGAGGTGGAGAAGGCAGAAGGCAAGGTGCTTGTGGACTTCTGGGCAGGATGGTGCGGACCCTGCAAGATGTTGTCACCGGTGGTGGATCAGCTGTCCGGAGAAATGCCGGATGTGAAATTCGTAGGCGTTGATGTGGATCAGGCCGAGCGGCTGGCAGTTAAGTTCGGGATCTCATCCATTCCCTGTCTCGTTCTATTCGAGAACGGAGCAGAGGTAAAGCGTTCTGTAGGCTTCCAGCCGAAGCCGAAGCTGGCGGAGTTCCTGAAATAGGAAGGAAAGGAAGAAGAGGAAGCATATGGCGGATGTGATCATCATCGGCGCAGGTCCTGCGGGACTCTCGGCAGCCATTTATGTACAAAGAGCGGGGAAGCAGGCGCTTCTGCTGGAGGCCATGACCTACGGCGGACAGATCGTGAATACCCCCGAGGTTGAAAACTATCCGGGGATCCCGAAGATCTCAGGCTTCGATTTTGCTACGGCATTATATGAGCAGGCAACCGCCCTGGGTGCGGAGCTGGTATTCGATAAGGCGGAGAAGATTGAGAAGAAACCGGAGGATACGCCGGAGAGCACGACAGAAGGAAAACCGGCAACAAAGGCGGAGGTTCTGCAGGTAACCACCTCCGGCGGTGCGGTATATGAGGCGAAGGCGGTGATCCTTGCCACCGGAGCCCGGAACCGGAAGCTGATGATCGACCGGGAGGAGGAACTGACCGGCCGGGGCGTGTCCTACTGCGCCACCTGCGACGGTGCATTTTATAAGGGAAAGCCCGTAGCGGTGAATGGCGGTGGAAATACGGCACTGGAGGATGCGCTGTTTCTGTCAAACTACTGCAGCAGGGTATATCTGGTCCATCGCCGTGAGGGCTTCCGGGGAGAGCCACAGGCTCTGGAGGCTCTGAGGGGAAAGGAAAATGTGGAATTTGTCCTGAATGCAACGGTTACGAAGCTGACCGGAGATTCAAAGCTCACCGGAATTCAGGTGACGGACAAGCTCACCGGAGCTGTCAGGGAGCTGGAGGTGGACGGGCTGTTCATAGCCATCGGACAGGAGCCGGAGAATCGGGCCTTCGGGAATATGGTCACATTGGACAAGGCAGGATATATCTCTGCAGGTGAGGACTGCACCACCGGAACGCCGGGGGTCTTCACGGCAGGAGACTGCAGGACAAAAGCAGTCCGTCAGCTGACAACAGCAGCTTCGGATGGGGCAGTTGCGGCACTTGCGGCCTGCAGTTATATAGGTTAAAATAGACTAAGAAATTGAGTGCAAAATTCATTTTATAAGGAGGATACAATTTATGAGTAAGAAATGCTGCTGCGCAGTGGAGCCGGTTGAGGACGAGATCATGGACGTAGTGATCGAGGATGATCTTTCCGATGGGGAAGCCTGTGATGGAAAGAGCAAAAAATGCTGCAAGAAGTGTTGCTGCTGTTGTAAGTTCTGCAAGGCACTGGTATTCATCGGGCTGGGATTCCTGATCGGAGTCCATTTCCGTGCGATCAAGGCGTGCATCAAGGGCCAGCCTCTTCCGAAGGCACCCAAATGGCATTGCTGGGTAAAATAACGGACTGACCTATGGCCGGAGAATCGGATGCCAGAAGAAAGAAGATTCTGAAGGACCTGACGGAACGAAGCTGGACATTGACAGAACTGGTGCAGCGTTATGGAGCCGGAGAGAGTTCCATCAAGCATGATATTATGGGGCTCAGAAAACAGGGCTATCAGATACAGGGAGGCGGTAAGAAAGGCTACCGCCTTCTTTCTGATGTGGAAAATGCAGAGAAACCGGTATTTCTGGAGAGCATCCGAAGAGACAATCTGTCGAAGCTGACGATCCTTCTGATCCTGCAGCAGGAGAAGAAAGCCCTGTCGGTGGCGGAAATCCAGGATCGATATGTAAAGAGTGCCTATAACGGAGTGCTTGGAGACGGCGCGAAGACTCAACGGCAGCTGAGAGAACGGCTGACCCGTACACTGCTTCCCTCCATGCTTTCGGATCATCTCATCACGGAACCGGAGAAGGGGTATTATCAGGTGAGCGAACAGGCGCCGGTCACACTGCCGCTGGGAACTGCGGATGCCTATGACATTCTCGATCAGCTTCATTATTTCGGAGCGGCCCATCCCTTTGCGGAGGACCTTCGAAGGGTGGAGGAGAAGCTGACGATCGCCCTGACGGATGAAGCTGACCCGGACCGGGATGATACCTACCGGATGATCGGAAAGAAGGACATCGGGGACATGAAGGTTCTGGAGTTTTTGGACCGACTGAAGGATGTGCCCCTCCGGGAGCATGCAGTGGATGTACGGTTTCGAACCAGAAGCGGGGAAGAACTGAGAACCGGATTCTATCCGGGGCTTCTCTGCTACGCGGCGGATAAGAACCGCCTCTTTCTGATGGGAAAGAATCTGGAGGAGCAGGATATGATCCTTCGCTGCGATCACGTGGAGGAGATCTCTCCCCGGCAGGAGAAGAATCACTGGTATCAGTCTCCGTATTTCCTGAGAATATACGAGGAAATGTTCTCCATTTCCATGGACCCGGCAGAGCATGTGGTGGTGGAGTTTGATCATATGTTCGGCATCCGGGATAAATTGCAGCGGATGATGCGGCATCGCAGTCATGCCACCCTGCGGATCAGCGGAGAGTTTCTGATCTATGAGGATGATATCCGGGGGCTGGAGGATTTTGCAAAATATCTGAGACAGTATGGGAAATCAGCCCGTGTGATCCGGCCGGAGTCTCTCCGGCAGATGATGATCCGTTCTGCGCGGCTTACATTGGAACGGTATCGGGAGGTGGGTCTATGAATCCTTTGATGGGAAACGGTTTTTACCGACTGAATACGATCCTGGCGCTGCTCAGTACAGAGGAAATGACTTACTCGGTGCAGGAGCTGTCCCTGCTCCTGGATGTGGCGAAGGAAACGCTCTACGACGACCTGATCCTGATCATGAAGGAGGAGGAGAATTCCTTCACGGTCTGTGCAGAGGATGAGGAGCTGGAGGACTTCGTCTATTCGGAGGAATTTGAGAAGAAGCTTCGCTCCGGGGCATATGATGCGGTGGAGCTTTTCGTGGAAACTCCCTTCCCCAGTGACCTTCAGATGGTGCTTACGGACCGGGAATGGAGTGCTCTTTCGGATTTTCTGCGGGACCGGGAATATGATATGAAGGACCGGAACCGGAGGATGCTGATCAAGAATTCCGTCAGTGCAGTATCGGACCGGGAGTTAGCACTTCGGAATTCCATCCGCATGTGGATGGAGGATCGGAAGAATCTGGAGCTGGAATATGAAGGGAAGTCCGGAAGAGTCAATACCTTCACGGTCCGGCCTGTTCGGATCCTGCATAATGTGGCGGATGATCTGATCTATCTGGTGGCGGAGGGACAGGATGCCTCCGGAGCACTCAGGCTTTTCTTCTATCGATTTGACCGGATTCATAAGGCGGCACCCTCTGACCGGCTTCTTCCGGAAGCGGATCTCTCGGATGAGATCCGTGGGCTGGATATCATCTGGGGAACGGAAATGGGGGAACCGATTCATGTGAAGCTTCGCGTTTATGATGAGGTGGGTGTTGCAGACCGGGTCAGGAAGGATCTTGGGGAACGGGCGAAGGATCATTTCCGGAAGGACGGGGACTACTACCTGTATGAGGATGATGTGATCGGCATCAATAAGTTCGCAGTCTGGGTACGGGGATATGGGGCATCCATGATCGTGCTGGAGCCGAAGGAGCT
Organism: uncultured Lachnospiraceae bacterium; assembly: GCA_902796375.1. GTDB lineage: Bacteria > Bacillota > Clostridia > Lachnospirales > Lachnospiraceae > Eubacterium_Q. The sequence continues at coordinate 14,115 of CADBOW010000043.1, forward strand.
GGCGGAACGCATGATCCGGTCTGCCCGGGAACGGATCAGGTATTATGAGGGCGGGGACGGACCCCGGGAGGAACAGAGTGAAAAAGGCGGTATCTGATATGCGGATTCCAGGGAAAGTAAAATACATCATTTTCAGCCTGATACTCCTGCTTCTGCTTTCCGGATGCAGGAAGGGATCCACCATCCTGGTCCACAGCGATGAGCCGGGATTTTCCATAACGGAATCGGTGAAGGAGGTCAATGACGGAGAGAAGCCATGAGTCAGCAGGATTTTCGATTTAACGAATTGAAAAATGAGCTATACGGGGACCGGGTTTATGTCACGAACAAATGGACGGAAAACTACGGGAAGCTGAGTCAGTATGCGGATTTTGAGGCGTATAATTCCTGCATTCGCGAAGCCTTCAATCTGGTGGATTACGTCATGGGAAATACCCTGTATAAATTCCGGACGAAGACCACGCCGGCGGAGATCGTATCCCTGGGACAACGGAACGGCCGGGAACTGAAGGGGTACAGGTATGAAGGGATTAAGGATGTGATCAATTACTCCGAGGCGTATAATTTCTTCGGAAAGGCCATGCTGCTCCGGAAGCTGGGCTATAAGATCCCGGCGGAGCTGGAAAATGTCCGTGAGCTTCGGAATTTTACGATCCACAATACCCATACCATCGTCGGGCAGGTTTCCGATCAGCTGCTGTCCTATGAAAACGTTCTGGAGACCCTTCGCATTCTGGGGCAGACCTTATTTGTTCTGGGACTGCTCCGGAAACAGGATATCCTGCCGGAATATGAAAAAATGCGTGTGAAGCCCGGGGATGTCATCGGACGTGCGAAGGAATACCGGGTGGATGCTTTTGTGGCGGAGGGAGGTATGAGCCGGGTTTACTCCGGGATCCATACACACCTGGACCGGAAGGTGGCAGTCAAGGAGCTGAAGCCGTATACCTATTCGCCGGAGCAGATCCGGAATGAGAAGCAGTTTCTGGTTCAGCTGGAGCATCCGGGGATCCCGCAGATTTACGATATCTTCGATCAAAACGGAACCTTCTATATCGTGATGGACTATATCGACGGCTTCGGTCTGGGACAGTATGTGGAGCAGGCGCAGCCGGACATGGATGAAAGACTGGCCATAGCGATCCAGGTCTGCAAGATCCTGAATTATATCCATACGGAATGCGGCATGATCTATGCGGATCTGAAGCCGGACAATGTGATGATCGACCGGAACGGAAGGGTATTTATCATAGATTTCGGTATCTCACAGCTGGCGGAGGCCGGAGCGGAGGCGGATGCCTACAGCTGGTTTTATTCCTCACCCGAACAGATGCATGGAAAACCGCTGGATCGGAGGACGGATATCTATTCCATGGGAAGCCTCCTGCAATTTCTGTTTTATTACAATGCAGCCGACGGGAATGCGTACTGTACGGATGCGCTGGGGGATCATAAGACGGAGATGGAGAAGCTCTGTGACATTTGCAAGAGAACGGATCCGAAGGAGCGGTTCGAACGGATCGCGGATGTGGAGGAGCATTTACGGCGGATCAAAAAAGAGATCCTGGAGCAGCCCGGACAGAAGAAGAAACGAAGGAGAAGATATATCGTCGTCGCATGTGTGGCAGTGCTGCTTCTTGCGGCGCTGGCCGGTTATTTTTACTTCAACGGGATCTACCCCAGGGGATCTTGGACCCTTATGGGTGAGCCCGAAATCGAAGGAGAAGCCCGGGGGATCCGGGTTCAGATCTCCGTGATCAACCGGGGAGAGGATATCGAAAAAAACGTGGTTCCATGCAGGGCGAAGATTGATATCAAGACCAAGGACGGACGGTTCTTTCTTCTGCGTGTTCCACTGAAGCTGGATCAGACACTGGAATCCGGAGAGATCCTGAGGGATCAGACCTATATCATTCCCTGGGAGGACACAGGTCTGCAGTATGAAAATGTGGAACGTGTCACAGGAGTCATAGAACGATAGAAATATGTCATGCGCTAAATGCGGTGACATATTTTTTGTGCAAAAAATATGCGGAGGCCCGGGTTACACTGAGTTCAGAAAAATGAAACACCTGAAAAACAGAAGATGAATTCCGGGGAGGAGAAGAAAATGAAGAAGATGAGAGGAAGAAAGACACTTGCAGGGATCCTGATCGCATTGGGAATGATGTTTACGGCGCCGCTGGCCGCAGCTCCGAAGGAGGTAAATGCAGCCACGCTTCCGGTAGGAGAGGGAAGCAGATTTGTATTCAATAAGACGGTTAAAAATGCTTCGAACTCTGATAACTACTATACCATGACCGTAAAAAAGTCAGGGTATCTTAAATATCACTCCATCACCGGCAGCCGGATCAACGAATTTGAGATCCGGGATGCGGATGACAATCAGATCTGCTACTGGGGAGGATATTATGTGACTGTGGCTGAAGGAAACAAGGTCTATCTCAGAGCCGGAAAGTATTCCGTTCGGATCACGGTTTCCCGCTATCAGAGTGATACGGAATCCGTATTCTACTGGACAGATGCAAATGAGACATTCCGCGAGTCAAACACACATAACAATGATACGGAGGATACACCGACGGTGCTCAGGTCTCTGACAGGTGCCAAATGGATCGGAGAGACCGCTGAAGGTGATGAATACGATTATTACCAGTTCACAATGAAATCCAAGGGGACACTTATCCTGGGACTGGGAGAGAAAACGAAGAATATTAAACCTGATTTTGTGATCTACAAAAAGGACGGGACCGTAGTCACAGATTCCAAACAAACCACCCGGACCGGAGAGAAGTACAGGATTTCACTGAATAAGGGAACCTACAGGATTCGGATCAGCTCTGCGAATCATGGGATCTACACCTTCAGTATGAAAGCAAAATATGCTCCGGTGTACAAGTGGAAGAAGACGTCAGCAGGTATGAAATATGTAAATCAGTACGGAAAGGCAGCCACCGGGTGGAACAGGATCAGCGGAAAATGGTACTACTTCAAGAAGTCCGGCGTTATGGTTACAGGAAAATGCAGGATCGGAAAGAAGACCTACCGGTTCAGCAGCAAGGGGATCTGTCTGAATCCGTAGTCGTCAGGTGGTCGGAGTGCTCCCCGGGGCACTCCGATTATTCTTTGAAACGACAGCGGTGGATCGGATTGTTATTTTGGAGACCGGATGATATAATTGTTGTGTTTTGTATGAATTCTGGGAAAGAGACGGTGCTTACTATGTATTGCCAAATGTGTAGGAACAGAATAGAGGATCATCTGATTGTATGCCCGATCTGCGGAGCGGTCCAGGGACAGCCTGGGATGTCGATGCAGCCGATGCAGCCTGGTATGCCGGTCCAGCCGGGAATGCCGATGCAGCCGGGGATGTCGATGCAGCCGGGAATGATGCAGCAGCCGGTTCGGCCGGGAATGCCGCAGCAGCCTGGGATGATGCAGCAACCGGTCCAACCGGGAATGCCACAGCAGTCGGGTATGCCGGTCCAGCCGGGAATGCCGATGCAGCCGGGAATGCCGATGCAGCCTGGCATGCCGGTCCAGCCGGGAATGCCGATGCAGCCGGGAATGCCGGTACAGCCACAGCCGATGCAGCCGCAGCCGTCGGTACAGCTGTCGCA
>CADBOW010000044.1 GCA_902796375.1 uncultured Lachnospiraceae bacterium
ATGCCGCTGCTGATGCCGAAGATCCGGGACGCATTGCTGTCTCCGTATACACGGCCCAGATCCACCAGCTTCGGGATGTCGCAGTTCAGGATCTGCATCAGAGCGGGAACCGTCTTCATGGGAAGTCCGTGTCCCCGGGCAAAATCATTTCCGGATCCTGTGGGGATCACTCCCAGCCAGACCCGTTCAAAATCCATGATTCCGTTCAGAACCTCATTCACCGTCCCGTCTCCGCCCACAACCACGATGCAGGCGGGAGCCTCCTTCGAACTGTATCTTCGAACGATCTCCGTTGTGATCCGGCTTGCATGTCCCGGATATTTGGTCCTGTATGCATGATACGGCACGCCTTCCGCCTCCAGGATCCCCCTGACATTTCTCCATGTCTTCTTCCCGTGGCCGCTGCCGCCCCCAAAATTCACGATAAAATATAGCATCCTTCTCCTACCTATCCTTCCGATCCTACATGTGGAACAGTTTCTTATTCTGGTACTTCGGTTCGCAGGTCAGATTTACCCCCAGTGTACGGAATACACCCACATCCACCTGGGAAAGGATCACGGAGCTGTGAACCTCCAGTCCTCTCAGCTTCGGAAGCTCTGCATATGCCGCCGCCGCATCCCGATCCGAAACCGCCGCTATGGAAAGCGCGATCAGGATCTCGTCGATATGGAGCAGCGGATTGTGGTTCTGAAGGAACTTCACCTTAAGCTCCATGATGGGCTCAATAACCTGCGGCGAGATCAGCTTTACCTCGTCATCGATCCCCGCCAGCACCTTCAGGGCATTCAGGATCAGTGCGGAGGAAGCCCCCAGCAGGGAAGAGGTTTTCCCTGTAATGATGGTTCCGTCGGGAAGCTCCATGGCAGCTGCCGGTCCTCCGGTTTCCTCTGCACGGATATTTGCTGCCGCCACCACCGGACGATCTGCCGGAGAAAGCCCTGCCTTCTTCATCAGAAGCTCCAGCTTCTGGATGATCACATCCCCTGCATCTCCTTTTCTGCGATCGCAGAGTGCCTGATAATATCTCCGGATGATCTCCTGATTTGCCGCAGCCCGGGTCACCCCGTCATCGGTAATACAGTACCCTGCCATATTAACGCCCATATCCGTCGGCGACTGATAGGGACTGGTCCCGGAGATCTTCTCAAACATTGCCTTCAAAACCGGGAAAACCTCCACATCCCGGTTGTAATTCACCACCGTTTCCCCATAGGCCTCCAGATGGAAGGGATCGATCATGTTCACATCATTCAGGTCTGCAGTTGCCGCCTCATATGCCAGATTTACCGGATGATTCAGCGTCAGATTCCAGATGGGAAATGTCTCGAATTTCGCATAGCCGGCCTTCACGCCGCGCTTCTGCTCATGATACAGCTGAGACAGGCAGGTGGCCATCTTTCCGCTGCCCGGTCCCGGTGCCGTAACCACCACCAGCGGGCGTGTGGTTTCGATAAAATCATTCTTGCCATATCCCTCATCACTTACGATCAGAGGAATATCCGAGGGATAGCCCGGAATCGGATAATGACGATACACCTTCAGGCCCAGTGCCTTCAGCTTCTTCTCATATGCGATCGCCGACGGCTGCTCCTTGAACTGTGTCAGGACCACACTTCCCACATACAGTCCGTTCTTCGTAAATGCATCCACCAGCCGGAGCAGATCCATGTCATAGGTGATCCCGATATCCCCGCGAACCTTGTTCTTCTCGATATCGCCGGCCTTGATGGCAATCACGATCTCCGCCTGATCCTTCAGCTGCTTCAGCATGGTGATCTTGGAATCCGGAAGAAATCCCGGAAGCACCCGTGATGCATGGTAGTCATCGAAAAGCTTGCCGCCGAATTCCAGATACAGCTTTCCGCCGAACTCTCCGATCCTCTCCTTGATATGTTTGGACTGCATGTCCAGATACTTGTCATTGTCAAATCCGATTTTCGTCATGGTTTCCTATCTCCTACAATTCATACTTCCTGTTCCTGCCCGGCGGCGTCTTCGGACGATTCCTCCGGACTGATATGGTGATTCTTCCGTTCTTCCTCCAGTATCTTCGTCATGGCATTCTTCATCTGGTCCTCCAGAAGCTCCATACTGGCTTCCCCCACGGAGGACTCATCCGCAAAGCCGTCGAAGATCTCCGATTTTCCCTTCAGGATCCGGAGCACATGTTCATCTACGGTCTTCTCGGCCAGAAGCCGGAACACCTCCACCGAACGCGCCTGTCCCATCCGATAGACCCTGGAGATGGCCTGTGTCTCTATGGAGGGCTTCCATTGCGGTTCCAGAAGCACCACCACACTGGCTGCCTGAATATTCAGGCCCACGCCTCCGGCCACGATCTGACAGAGAAGAACGCTCCCGTCCGGGCCTGCTGCAAACTGATCCACCAGCTCCTGTCGCTTCTCCGCAGGAACACTTCCGCTGATGGGACCGAATACCCGATCCCCCAACAGCTCCCGTACCCGCTGGATGGTATCCAGAAAGAAGGAAAATACCAGAACCTTCCGCTTCTCTTCCTTTGCTTCCTCCACAATCTCCAGAAGCCTCCGTGCCTTTACGGAGTCGGCCAGATCATCCACATTCCATGAAACTCTCCGGACGTTGGCGAAGTTTCCTTCTGCCAGAGATGCCCTGTAGGCCTCCAGTTCCTTCTCTCCCAGACGGCACCATTCTTCCTTCTCCACCTTCTCCGGAAGTTCCTTCAGCACGTCCTCTCTGGTCCTTCTGAGATATACCGGGGCAACCTTCTCCCTGAATTCCGGTGCCATGGAAAGCTCCTTCATCCCGCGGATCTCCTCTGCCTTTTCGGTATTCAGCATACCGATCAGGAAGATCATTTCATCCACCCGGTTCTCCAGCGGAGTTCCCGTCATGAAGAGCACCCGGTCCGCTACGGCGGCATACCGCACAAGTCCTTTGGTGCGTTCCGCCTCCGGATTCTTCACGTAATGTGCCTCGTCCACCACCAAAAGATCCAGCAGCAGTCCCTCCGGCGGAGCCAGCTTCGTCACGGTTTCAAAGGTGGTAACCGCGATCCCGCCGTTTCTCAGCCAGTTGGAGAATTCCTGTTCCCGGTCATTTCCGTAGATCTCGGAGGCTGACAGCTGTGTATGCTGTTCGATCTCCCGGATCCAGTTGACCAGAACGCTGACGGGACAGACCACCAGAAAATGGGTCTTCTTCTCAGAGGAAAGATGTGCCATGGCGGCAAGGGCCTGCATGGTCTTGCCGAGTCCCATCTCGTCTCCCAGGAGGGTCCGTTTCTGATGAAGGATATACTTCGTACCGAACTCCTGATAATTACGAAGCGTAGCCTTCATGAGAGAGGTATCCAGCGGAAATGCCTGAATCTCCTTTACGATCTCCTCCGGAAGTCCCTGACTGACCGGCCCGGATGCTCCCACCAGATTCTCCAGCAGCGCATAGACCGGCGCGGTATTCTTCTGAAACCGTTCCCAACAGAGATCCTGGGTCAGACTCTTCTCCCGTTCCGCAAACTCCGTATAGATCCGGCGGATCGTATCCGGTGCTCCCGCCTCCTGCCAGTCCAAAAGGATCCGATAGGCCACAAAGCTTCTTTCCCGTTCCTCCTGGGAAAGGGTTCTCCAGGTCATGGGCGAGGTCATCCTCTCCTCCTCCGCGAGCTGTTCCTTCAGCTTCGGATCCTTGGCTGCAGATATGGCTGCCGCATCCAGCATCAGCTCCTTCGTATCCTGCAGGATCATCACATTCCGTACCAGAGCCTCGGTATCCTTCGTCCGCTCCTCGATCCGAACCCTTGCCACATCTCTGGCATGTCTCGCGATCTCCTGCACGCGAAGGATGACCTTCTCCAGGGTGGCATCTCCGATCCCCGCCAGCTGATCCAGCTGCCGGACGGAAAGCTCCGCCAGCTGCCGTACATTTTCATAACCGGCCCTGCGAAGGGTTGCCACGGGAATCCCCTGTCCGCCGCTGTTCAGCTCATCCACAGAGGTTATCTCCAGAATATGGAGCATGGCTTCCTGCTGCAGGCTACGGTAAACCGTCCGGATCCTGGTGATCAGAACATTCTCGGCGCCCAGCACTGCGGACAGCTTCTCTTCCGCGTCACTGACACTATGATACAGCTCTGCTGCCTGTATTGCCGTGGGCTGTTCCATCCCTTCTCCTTTCATCCTCGAACCGCTCATTCCACCCAGGGGTGCGATTGCACATACATAGTTATTATATACATTTGACTGCGTTTCGTCCACCCTCTCCTACAAAATCGGATACCCCGCCTAAGGCGGCGCGATCGCAGCCATGTCAATGTCAGGTAATCGTTGGCAGGATTCTCATCACATAAACCGTCCTCGGCACTATGGCCTGGCCACAGATGCCCTGCAGGCTTGATAAAATCATTGCATGTGATACTAGTGAGTAGTATAATATTAGGTGTGTTTTTGCCGTTTTGTTCCCGTGTTTCCATCACGATAAACGTCAGAAATACAACCAATTACGGAGAAGGGGATTACAAGAAATGAATATGTTCAGACAACTGATCGATAAACTGAAGAGCAGCCCGAAAACCATCGTATTCACCGAAGGTGTAGACGCCAGGATCCTGGAGGCATCCTCCCGTCTTCTGGCCAGCAGCTTTCTGACACCGATCCTGATCGGTAATCCGGATGCGATCTATGACAGCGCCGAGGAAAGCGGCTTCAATATCCGGGGTGCAAATATCATCGACCCCAACAATTTCAGTGATTTTGATAAAATGGTGGAAACCTTCATGGAACTCCGCCGGGAGAAAGGGGTCACAGAGGACGAGGCCCGGGCGATGCTTCGTCAGAATAATTATTTCGGTACCATGCTCGTGAAAATGGGCTACGCAGACTGTCTTCTGGGCGGTGCCACCTACTCCACTGCGGACACGGTTCGTCCGGCTCTGCAGCTGATCAAGACCAAACCCAACAACAAGATCGTTTCTTCCTGCTTCATCCTGGTCCGTCCCGGTGCAACCGGTAAAAATGAGGTTCTGGCCATGGGTGACTGCTCCATCAACATCAAGCCCAACGAGGACCAGCTGGTGGAGATCGCAGAAGAGACCATTAAATGTGCACAGATCTTCGGTATCGATCCGCAGGTGGCATTCCTCAGCTATTCCACCATGGGAAGCGGTCACGGCGAGGATGTGGACAAGATGCGAAATGCAGCGAAGAAGACCAAGATCCGGAATCCGGAGATCCCCATCGACGGCGAAATGCAGTTTGATGCCGCAGTATCTCCTTCCGTAGCCAGCAAGAAGTTCCCCACCTCTCAGGTGGCAGGACATGCAAATGTATTCATCTTCCCGGACATCAACGCCGGAAATATCGGATACAAGATCGCACAGCGTATGGGTAACTTCGAAGCCTACGGTCCGATCCTTCTGGGACTGAACTCACCCATCAACGATCTGTCCCGCGGCTGTACCGCAACAGAGGTTTATTCCATGGCGATCATCACAGCATCCTTTGCCTGATGGGAACGCCGGGGTATTTCAACAAGTCTTTCATTTCCCCGGTGGTTTATGGCCACCGGGGAACCGTTTTTAATCAAAGATTAATCTTTCTCCAAAGATTCATTCATATTCGTTTGTTAGTATATGCCCAGAACGAAACGAAAATGATCATGAATCACAGGAGGAACCTATCATGGGATGCAACAATATGGATGATTTTGATAAGATTGAAAAATTAAGGCAGCGGGCAAATGTCAGTTATTCGGAAGCAGGCGACGCACTTCGTGCCTGCAACGGAGATCTTCTGGATGCCATGGTATATCTTGAGCGTCTGGGCAAGGTTCGCGGACCGGAGCAGCCCTCCTTCTCCACCGATTCCCAGGAGAAAACATCCTATGAAAACGTACCGGAGGTTGTAGTACGGAGCCAGACCGAAAATACGGATCCGTCCTTCGGTTCCCAGCTGGGACATCTTCTGAAGACGGCATTTCAGAAGAGCCTGGACAACTACCTGGTGGTATCACATAAGAACGAGGAGAAGTTCCGTATTCCGATCCTGGTTCTCATCCTGGCATTTCTGTTCTTCAACATTGCAGCTCTGATCGCAGTCATCATCTCCCTTTTCTTCGACGTACGCTACAGCTTCGTCGGCAAGGATGATCTGTCTTCCGTAAACCGGGTTATGGAGCAGGCCGGAAGCAAGGCAACCGAGTGGATGCATGAAAGCTACGCAAAGCAGCAGGCAAAGGAAGCGCAGCAGAAGGAAGCACAGCAGAGGGAAGCTCGGCAGAGGGAAGAAGCAGCCTTCCGGGCAGCTAAGAAGAACGAGGACACTAAGAACGACACAAAGAACAGCTCCGAATCGATCCGTCCGAAGACCTTCGCGGAAAAGGAAGTGGAAGATCTGGTTCGGAAATATGATGAAGAGGATAAGAAAAACAAATAAGATTCAGTAAAGGAGCAACCTATGCAGAGAAACATTCTACTGGTGGAAGACGAGGAGAAGCTGGCCCGCTTCGTGGAGCTGGAGCTCCGTCACGAAGGATATGAAGTAATGAAGAGCGGAAACGGACGGGAAGCCCTGGAAATCGCGGAGAAGGGCGGGTTCGATCTGATTCTCCTGGACATTATGCTTCCGGGTCTGAACGGCCTGGAAGTATTGCGACGTCTGCGTACCACATCGGATGTCCCGGTCATACTTCTGACTGCACGGGATGCGGTTATGGATAAGGTGTCCGGCCTGGACGCCGGTGCTTCGGATTACATCACGAAGCCTTTTGCCATCGAAGAACTGCTGGCCCGGATCCGCGTAGTTCTTCGAAACGCCGATAAGGAAAGCTTCTCTTCCGCTGCCGAGACTGCGGAAGTCAAAAACGGAAGGCAGGCGGACGGTACCTATCGATGGGGACAGCTCACACTGGACATGCCCAAGCGTGAGGTTCGGTATAACGGGACCATCATCGATCTTACCAATCGGGAATTCCTGATGCTGGAAACCCTGCTCTCCAATATGGACATCGTACTTCCAAGGGACACTCTGCTGGAACGTGTCTGCGGATATGATTACCTGGGCGAGACCAACATTGTGGATGTTTACGTCCGCCATATCAGAGCAAAGATCGACGATATCTATGATGTAAAAATGATACAGACCGTACGCGGAGTCGGATACGTGATCAAATCGGACAGCTGATCACCGCCCGAAACTCCTGGGATTCCTGCGATCGTAGATGGAAAGGAGGTCAGACATGTCAGAACAAACAACAAAAGAAAACCTGAACGACCAGCCGCTTCGTCGTATGAATTCCATCACAAGAAAGCTGCATCATCAGATCCTGTGGAAGAAGGTCTCCCTGTTCCTCAGCCTGGATCTTCTGATCCTGTTCTTCCTGTTTGTCGGATGGGTCCTGGATACCGAACTCCGCGTGATCGGTGATTTCAGCTTCAGCAACAACCGTTCCTTCAGCAGCAGCGACGGATTCTGGGGGATCGAATATATCGTTACGGATGAAACCGGAAAGGAACTGGTTCGCGAGAACGCCAGCCGTCTGATCTTCCTGATCATCGCCCTTTCCTCTACCCTGGTTTTCGTACAGCTGGTCTCCATCGCCATTCGGTGGAACAGCGAATCCAAAAAGATCCGTAATACCATGAAACCCATTAATGATATCGCGCTCAAGGCAGATGCCATGAGCCGTATGACCTTCTCGGATGCCATCTACCAGACGGAAAGCAGCCCTGAGGAATCCTTCCACCGGCTGGAGGATGCCATCGCAAGCATCAACCCGGAACAGGAATCCATGCCTTCTCTGGGGGATCAGGAACTGCAGGGGATCGAGGCCGCCATGAACAACCTGCTTCGCCGGATGCACGAAAGCTATCAGCAGCAGGCACGCTTCGTCAACGATGCGTCTCATGAGCTGCGCACTCCCATTGCGGTGATCCAGGGCTATGCAAATATGCTGGACCGCTGGGGGCGCGAGGACGAATCTGTATTAAATGAATCCATTTCCGCCATCTCCCACGAGGCCGATCATATGAATCAGCTGGTGGAACAGCTGCTCTTCCTGGCCCGGGGCGACTCCGGAAGAACCCAGCTGAAGCAGGAGCCGGTAGAGATCACTTCGCTGATGCAGGAGATCTACGAGGAATCCCTGATGATCGACGAATCGCATCCCTATCGTTTCCGGCCCGCGGACCAGTCCGTTACCGTCATCGGTGATCCCATGCTTCTGAAGCAGTCCGTACGGATCCTGGTGGACAACGCGGCGAAATATACCAAGGCCGGCGATGACATCTCTCTTTCCGCCGGAATGACAGATCAGGGAGAGCCTTACCTGCAGGTGCAGGACAGCGGCATCGGCATGGCTCAATCCGATGTTACTCATATGTTCGAGCGATTCTATCGGTCAGACGAAACCAGGGAGATCAAGGGAACCGGTCTCGGCCTGGCCATAGCAAAATGGATTGTGGACCGGC
>CADBOW010000045.1 GCA_902796375.1 uncultured Lachnospiraceae bacterium
CCTCTTGACAAAAACAGGAGTATGGTATATTATTTGCACGTAATACACATGAACAGATGCACATATGAACATAAAAAATATACAAAGACATGTGGATCTGAGTGAGGGAGTTATACAAAACTAACAAAAATTATACAAATCTAATCGACAGGAGGCTCGCGATGTCAAAGGAAGAAAGATTATTTTTGGAAATTGTGGATCTGAAGAAGGGATTTGGATCCGGGGAAGCAAGACAGGAGGTGCTCCGGGGCATGAATTTCTCCGTGGCCAAGGGAGAGTTCTGTGTTCTGCTGGGTCCCTCCGGTTCGGGAAAATCCACGCTGCTGAATATCATCGGCGGAATCGATAATCCGGACAGCGGTTATATTTCCATAAACGGAGACAAGCTGGAGGAGATGGGAGAGAAGGGGCTGACACGGTATCGCCGGAAGCATCTGGGTTATGTGTTCCAGATGTACAATCTGATCCCGAACCTGAATGTAAAGGAAAATGTTGAAGTGGGAGCATATCTTTCGGATAACCCGCTGGAGATCGACGAGCTGCTGAAGACCCTGGGGCTCTATGAACATCGCCACAAGCTTCCGAACCAGCTGTCCGGCGGTCAGCAGCAGAGAGTATCCATCGGCCGCGCCATCGTGAAGAATCCGGACATCCTGCTTTGCGATGAGCCTACGGGAGCGCTGGATTACAATACATCCAAGGAGATCCTGAAGCTGATCGAGGATGTGAATCAGAAGTACGGAAATACCATCATCATGGTAACCCACAATGAGGCCATCCGTTATATGGCAGATCATGTGATCAAGCTGAGAGACGGTGTGGTACGTCACAATAATATCAACGAGAATAAGATATCAGCAACCGAGTTAGACTGGTAGTCAGGGGGCGTGAGATGAAGGACAAGAAGAAACAATCCAACCCTCTGTCGAAGAGGGTGTTCCGGGAGCTGCTGGGAGACTGGAGAAAGTATCTGGTGCTCTTTCTGCTCCTGTCCATCACCATCGGCTTTGTATCCGGCATGTTTGTTGCAAACAAAAGTATGCTTCAGGCCGAAAGCGATGGGATCACTCAGTATAAAATGGAATACGGCCATTTTGAACTGAATGAAAAGGCCGACGATACATTTTTGGAGAAGCTTTCCACAGGCGATAAGGCGGATATCTGGGCCTATGCCGAGGAGGAGGCTAAAAAGGAAGCGGATCAGGAAATCGAGAATAAGTCCCTGGAACAGGCGGAGAAGCTGGCAGGCGCCGGGGCAACCCAGGAGATGGTGAAGAAGATCCTGGATTCGGCTGAGTTTCAGGATGGGGTCGAGCAGGCAAGAAAGAAAGCCTATGAGGAGATCGACCGGCAGCTGAAAGAGAAGAAGGATGAGGAGGAAGCTAAGAAGACGGAGGAGGACAGGAAGAAGGAAGAGGATTTCTTCCCGGTGCCCATCCGCATTTACGAAAACTTCTTTAAGAATCTGGACCAGGATAAGGACGGAGACGGGACCAGGGAAGCGAAGATCCGGGTGTATGCGGTTCCGAAGGAGATCAATCTGGCCTGTGTCATGGAGGGCGAGATGCCGAAGACGGCGGATGAAGTCATCATCGACCGTATGCATGCCTCCAACAACAATATTAAGGTGGGTGACAGGATCTACCTGCAGGGGAAGGAGTTTAAGGTTTCGGGATTTGCAGCGCTGGTCACATATTCCGCCCTGTATGAGAAGAATACAGACGCCATGTTTGACGCTCTGAACTTCAATGTTGGCTTTGTGACACAGGAGGCCTTTGACAGCTTCAGGGTAAGCACCCATTATAACTATGCATGGATGTATGACAGAGAAAAGCTTGGGGATAAGGCCATTGATCTTTCCCTTTCCGAGGAGGATCAGAAGAAGCAGGAAACGGTCCTTTCGGACAATCTGATGACAGCCATTGCAACCCAGAGCATTGTGGAAGAAAATGAGCTGGTGGACTATGTTCCCCGTTACGGTAACCGGGCTATCAATTTCGCCAAGGACGACCTGTCCGGAGATGAAGTGCTGGTTGGTATCCTTCTGTATATCCTGGTGGTGATGATCGCATTTATCTTCGGGGTCACCATCTCCAGCACCATTGCAAAGGAGTCCTCCGCCATCGGAACCCTTCGGGCCTCGGGCTATACCAAGTCCGAGCTGGTGCGTCACTATATGTCCGTGCCGGTGGTTGTGACGCTGGTGGCTTCCATCATCGGAAATGTGCTGGGCTACACGGCCTTCAAATTCATAGTGGTGGATATGTACTATAACAGCTACAGTCTTCCGACCTATGTGACTGTATGGAGTCCGGAGGCCTTTGTACGGACTACGATAATCCCTGTGGCCATCATGATCCTTGTAACCTGGATCGTGATCCGCCGGAGCATGCGGTTCTCACCGCTGAAGTTCCTCCGGCATGACCTTCGGACGTCGAAGCGGAAGAAGGCGGTGAAGCTGCCGCATATCGCATTTTTCCATCGGTTCCGTCTGAGAGTGGTTCTCCAGAACGTGTGGAACTATCTGGTGCTGTTCCTGGGACTTGCCTTTGTCATGGTACTTCTGGCATTCTCCTTCGGACTGCCCTCCACGCTGAATAACTACACGGATCATGTTACGGATGAAATGTTCTGTCAGTATCAGTACATCCTGAAGACCACCGAGGATGAGGACGGAAATGAACTGACCACAAATACAAAGGGTGCAGAGAAGTACAGCACCACGGAGCTCATCACCACGGACGGAGCTCATGTGGGCGAGTCCATTACAGTCTATGGCGTTGAAGAGGACGGAAAGTATCTTTCCATTCCGGCGGGTATGGAAAAGGGCGAGGTGTACATTTCCTCCGCTTACGGAGACAAGTTCGGACTTGCCGAGGGAGATCAGATCACGCTGGAGAAACGGTTTGAGGATGCGGAGTATACGTTTAAGATCAAAGGAGTGATCGACTATACGGCTGGATTGATTGTTGTGATGCCCAGAGAGCAGTTCAATGATGTGTTCGGACTGAGAAAGGGCTCCTTCAGCGGCTTCCTTTCCAATGAGGAGATCCGGGATATCGATGCGGAGGATATCGCAGCCTCCATCACGAAGGAGGATGTGCTGAAGATCTCACGTCAGCTGAAGCACTCCATGGGTGATTATATGACCATCTTCCAGGTGGTATGCTTCATCCTTGCCTTGATCCTGATCTACATGCTTACAAAGGTCATTGTGGAGAAGAATGAAAATGCCATTTCCATGGTAAAGATCCTGGGATATGAGAACAGGGAGATCGCTTCCCTGTATCTGACCAGTACCACCTGGTTCGTCCTGATCGCATCCGTGATCACAGCCTTTCTGGGTGTCTGGGGACTGGGAGGCGTCTGGGTTCTTTATATGAGCAAGATGGACGGCTGGCTTCCGGTTCATTTCGGGGTAGCGGATTATTTCTTCATCATCGGCATCACCTTCGGCGCATATCTTCTTGTTATGCTGCTGGATTTCCGCAGGATCAAACGGATTCCCATGGACGAGGCACTGAAAAATGTAGAGTAAAAACGCAGAATTTTGATATTAAAAATTAGCAGATCTAAATGTGAACGAACTTTTAACAAATTTTGAATATTTTTTACGAAAAGCCCTTGACATTTATTCACATTTAGGTATAATCAAGATAGATGATCTGAGAAACCTGATGATCCTCAGCAGTCCGAAATGCAGAGAGAAGGGCAGACCGGATCAGACAACTGGAGAGAGTTGTGAAGAATAAGAAGTTTGTCAATAAAAGGCGAATTTCAGAAAAAAGAGAGCGGTTGAATCTGCTCTCTTTTTTCGTTGCGTTGGAGGGGTGAATCGGGTATAATCTGACATGAGGGTTTCGGGGCGTCGGTAGTCCTGAACTTCGTTTTTTATAAGGACTTTGAAGTAGGGATACGAATATGGCATATGTGGCGTTGTATCGGAAATTCCGTCCCGATACCTTTGATGAGGTCAAGGGACAGGAAACCATCGTTACAACTTTGAAGAATCAAATAAAGCATGATCGGATCGGGCATGCCTATCTGTTCTGCGGGACCAGAGGAACCGGAAAAACCTCCGTGGCAAAGCTGCTGGCGAAGGCGGTGAACTGTGAAAATCCCGTGGACGGAAGTCCCTGCGGAGTCTGTGGCAGCTGTCGGAGGATCGCATCCGGAACGGCCATGAATGTGATCGAGATCGATGCGGCATCCAACAACGGCGTGGACAATATTCGTCAGATCAATGAGGGCGTTCAGTACGCACCCACGGACGGAAGGTACATGGTATATATCATCGACGAGGTACATATGCTCTCCGGCGGGGCATTCAATGCAATGCTGAAGACTCTGGAGGAGCCGCCCTCGTATGTGATCTTCATTCTGGCCACCACGGAATCCCATAAGGTTCCGGTGACGATCCGTTCCAGGTGCCAGAGATATGATTTTCGCAGGATCGAATATACCACCATCGCGGACCGGATGGAGGATCTGCTTCAGCGAGAGGCGGTGTCCGCAGACCGGGAAGCGCTGGATTATATCGCCCGGGCGGCAGACGGCTCCATGCGTGATGCCCTGTCCATCCTGGACGAGTGCGTATCCTATAATCTGGGAGAGAAGCTTACGCTGGACCGGGTTCTGAAGACCATCGGTGCGGTGGATACGGAGATATTCGAGAAGCTGACGAAGCAGATCGCAGCGGATGATCCGGTTGCGGTCATGCAGCTGATCCATGACGTGGTATGGAAGGGGATGGATCTCACCAGATTTGTGGATGATTATGTCTGGTTTCTCCGGAATATGCTCTTCCTTGCCCTGTCTCCGGGATTGGGGAGCCGTCTGGATATGACGGAGGAGCAGATCGCTCTTCTGGTGGAGCTGGGAAAGGAGTTCAGCAGAGAGACGCTCCAGCGCCAGCTGCATGTGATGCAGGATCTGTCTCAGGAAATCCGGAATTCATCGGCAAAGCGGGTCACGTTGGAAATGGGAATGATCCGGCTGATGCGCCCGGAGACGGATGTGGATCTGGAAGGCCTGCTGGGAAGGATCGAGAGACTGGAGCAGAGAGCCGAGAAGGCAGAGGCGGAGGTGATCCGTCTTTCGGAGCAGGCTGAGAAGCTCCGGACTGCAGGACCGGTGGTCCAGAGAGCCGCCGGCGTGGAGGATTCTTCTCCTGCCGTGACAGAGACTGTGGGAAACTCCGTTACATCGGAGGAGCAGGAACAGGCCATCCGCGACAGCTTTCCCGAGGCGACTGCCGAGGAGCTGCTGAGAATACGGGATCAATGGGAGAGCGAGATCTACCCGAAGCTTCCCAAGGGACTCCGGGGATACATGGTCAATTATTCTCTGGTTGCAAGGACGGAACCGGGGATGGGAGAGAAACCCACACTGGTTTTGATGATCACAGGGGATATCAGGAATGATCCGGTATTACAGACCTCATGTGCATTCTTTGGCAAGGACAGCATTATGGAGCGCCTGAAGGAAAGTGTTATGGAGATAACGGGACTTGACTGCAATATGCGATTTGAAGCCTGTGAACGGCTGAGCAGGCAGGATTCCCTGCATGATCTGAGAAGCAAGATCCATTTTGATATAGAACAAAAGTAGGAGGTTTTAGAAAATGGCAAAAAGAGGTGGCTTCGGCGGCATGGGCGGCATGATGCCCGGAAACATGAACAACCTGATGAAGCAGGCGCAGCGTATGCAGAAGCAGATGGAAGAAACCAAGGCTGCACTGGAAGAGAAGGAGTACGAGGGTACTGCCGGCGGCGGAGTCGTAAAGGTAAAAATGAACGGCAAGAAGGAAATCACGGAAGTGAAGATCTCGGAAGAGGTTGTGGATCCGGAGGATATCGAAATGCTGGAGGATCTGGTGCTTGCGGCTGTGAACGAGGTTGTACGGCTGCAGTCCGAGGACGAGCAGACGGAAATGGGCAAGATCACCGGTGGAGGAGGACTTCCGTTCTAAATGGATGTATATGGAGGAGAAGTAAATCGCCTGATCGAAGAGCTTTCCCGTCTTCCGGGGATCGGATCACGGAGCGCCCAGAGGCTGGCGTTTTACATCATAGGTATGCCGGAGGACCGGGTGGAGGCATTGTCCGCATCGATCCGTGAGGCGAAAAAGAAGATCAAGTATTGTAAGGTCTGCTGTACCATGACAGATCAGGAGGTCTGCCCGATCTGCGCATCCCCGAACAGGGATCACCGGCTGATCATGGTGGTGGAAAGCCCCAGGGAGCTGGCGGCCTATGAACGGACCGGACGGTATGACGGCGTGTATCATGTCCTGCATGGCGTGATCAATCCGGCGGCCGGGATCGGACCACAGGATATCCGCCTGAAGGAACTGATGCTCCGGCTGCATGAGGATTGCGATGAGCTGATCATTGCCACGAATTCCAGTGTGGAAGGAGAGGCGACGGCCATGTATATCTCCAAAATGGTGAA
>CADBOW010000046.1 GCA_902796375.1 uncultured Lachnospiraceae bacterium
AGGATTATTGACAAATTCATGTGTCTCCGCCACAGATTCGATCTCACGGCGGGTGAAGGGATGTCCGGTAGCTTTCTTTTCCCGGCCAGATAACGGTAGGCTATGATGGGCTCCGTGGAAAGGCGTTCCCTGATATTGTCCGGATCGATAAACTCCAGGAATCCGTCCCTGTACATTTCGGTAACGTAATTCTCCGCATACCATTTTGCCCTGTCCATATATGGGAAATGAACTCCCGAAGGCGTCAGATCAGGATCTCCCGGGTCATTGCGGTAGCATACACCTTCATCCCTATCAAGGTTGACATAATACACACATCGGTAATCCGCAGCCATAGCAGTGATCATACTGTCCGCCTGCGTCTTGGCCCGGGAATCCGTAATATCGGTGCATACACCCAGAATACACAGTCTTCCGTTCGGATCGGTGTATTTGATCTTCGTGGTCTGCAGCTGCCTGGGTCTTCCCTTGGCATCCAGCACATCCTCAAAATATACGAAAGGCTCATCCATGGAAAGTGTTTTACGATCCGTCTCTGTAAAATGCCCGGCAGTTGCAGGATCAAACATCTGGGCGTCAGTCAGCCCTGTCACCTTCTCCGGCCCCGGTAGATGTGCATAGTCTGCAAACGTCTGATTGCAGGCCAGATATACTCCCGTTTCCACATCCTTGGAGAAGCTCATGGCCGGCATGTTATCCAGCAGTGAACTCAGTGATTCGTTCTGCGTGGAAAGCTGTTTGGTAAGATCGTTGAGATCGGAAATATACTTTTTGAGATGTGATGACAGGCTGTTGAAGCTCCCCGTGAGTTTTCCGATCTCATCATCCCCGTCATAATCAAGCTGAGAATCGTAATTCCCTTCATCAATCTGTTCTGCCACATTGGTAAGATCCTTCAGGGGTTTTGTGATCCTCCCGGTAAACCTTATAATAAAGACAATGAAGGCCGCCAGAAGTACACTGAAGGCGATAATGATCAAATTGATCCATTTACGCATGTCAGCATTGATCTCATTTACCGGAACGGATACATTCAGGCGATCCCCGTTCACCAAAGGAAGACTGACAGCTATTTTATCCACTCCTTCGTAGTTATAATGGATAATATCGCCTTTGTCTGTCATTCCCTCCGGAACATCAGGAAGTTTTTCCATGGTGATAACATCCATCTGGGGATGATAGATGATCGTTCCTTCATCATCATTTATGAATGCATATCCATTCTCATACAGCTTGATATTATCCACCATCTCGGCCATAAAAGAATAATCAAGCTCAATACCGATCACACCCACGAACTTTCCGTCCAGATAGATCGGCGTATTATATGAAATCACTCTGGCATCCAGGTTATCCGTTATATACGGCTGAAGCCACACAGGCTTACCGGTGGCCTTGGGGACAGTAAACCATACCAGCTGTGAAGTATCATTCGTATCATACATGGTGATGTCGGTCACCTCATGTTCCTGAAAACCTCCGCTCTCCGTTTTAACAAACCAGAACCCCTTCACCTCGGACGAAACCGCCGGATCGATCCTGTAATAGTATGTCATGACGCCGTTCGTTTTGTTCAGGATCTTTTTGAAAAAGACACTGATCCGATCCAGATGCTCCTGAAGTTCCCTGTCCTCCAGCCCTTTCAGATCTTCCTCAACATAAGCGGAGATTGTCTGTACATCCTTCTCCACACTGATCAGACTTGCATCAAGATTCTTCTGCCCTGCCTCACATAGCAGCTGCAGCATCTGTCGGGAACTGTTGGCATTGTAATTGTGGATGGCCACAACGCCAAAAACAGCCGCAATGATCATAGTAATGATGATCGCGCTTATAGTAACAACTGAAATTCTGGCTCTGATCGAATGCACCCTACACACCTTCTCTCGTCAACAAATTCAAAATGCCGTAATTCGCCCCATAGCTCTATTATACTGTGAACCAACGCCATTGTGAAGTACAGTCTCCAAAGAATTGACGCAGAAGTGATGCTATGCACGAAAGATATGGGGTGGTACAATAGTCATGGGGTCCCCGCGCAGGCGTTCCTTCCATACATGCATCCATGAGCGCTGCATTTTCCGATTTTCCGGCGGAGTGCGTAGATGTTGAAAAGAAGATACTTCAGGGTGAGATCCCGACCTA
>CADBOW010000047.1 GCA_902796375.1 uncultured Lachnospiraceae bacterium
GCAGGGAAGTCGAAGCAGTGCTGAGGAAGCAATGCGTGAATTATATGACAGGGAGGACAACATGGAAGAGGAAAAGAAAGCAACTCTCACCATTCAGGATGATGATGGGATCGGGTTTATCCGGATCGCAGATGATGTGGTTTCGGATATCGCAGGACTTGCCGCAACTGAGGTTGACGGCGTTGCAAGGCTCAGCGGAAATGTTTCGGATGAGCTGGTGTCCAAGCTGGGCATAAAGAATCTGTCCAAAGGAATCCGGGTGGAATATTCAGAGAATACATTCACCGTGGAAGTGATGGTGGTAGTGAAATTCGGATTCAATATCGTGGAGGTATCCAGGGCAGTTCAGGAAAGAGTCAGGCAGGCACTGCTGACCATGACCGGTCTTTCGGTTTCAAAGGTAAATGTCCGGGTGGCCGGGATTGATTTCAGTGAGAAATAAACGGAGCTAAGAATATGACAAGAAGTGAAGCAAGAGACAGTATTTTTCGGATCGTATTCCGGGAGGCCTTCTTTCCCCCGGAGGGGATGGAGGAGCAGACAGAAGAATATCTCTCCGCCCTGGAGGAGGAACCGGAGGTGTTTCTCCCGGGAATGAAGAAGGAACTGGAGGAAGAGGATCGGGAGTATATCCGGAATAAGGTAGACCGGATCCTTGAGAAGACACCGGAGCTGGATGCCATGCTGGAACAGGCCAGCAGGGATTGGAAAATGAATCGCGTGGGCAAGGCGGAGCTGGCAATTCTCCGGGTCGCCGCCTATGAGATCTGTTTCGATGATGATATCCCGGGCAAGGTGGCGATCAATGAAGCTCTGGAGCTGACGAAAAAATACTGTGATGAGAAAGCGGTTTCCTTCATCAATGGCGTACTGAATCAGCTGCTGAAGGAAGGGGAACAGAAACCGGAGTCAGAATGAAGGTATATTCCGTAGGACAGGTAAGCCGGTATCTGGCCAATCTGGTGGAGCAGGACTATCTGTTGCAGCGTATTTTCGTAAAGGGTGAAATATCAAACTGTAAATACCACAGCATGGGACATATCTACTTCTCCCTGAAGGATGAAAGCGGTTCCATGCCTTGTGTTATGTTTAAGGGCAGCCGGGCAGGTCTGGATTTCAAACTGGAGGACGGACAGGCGGTTGTGATCGAAGGTTCGGTACGGATCTATGAGAAGGATTCCAGGGTGAATCTGTATGCCAGACAGATCCGGCTGGACGGAGACGGAGCAGGCAGACTGCATGTGCTGTATGAACAGTTAAAGCAGAAGCTGTTCGAGGAAGGGCTTTTCGATTTCGAGAAGAAGAAACCGATCCCGGCATTTCCGAAACGGGTGGGGATCGTCACAGCCTCCACAGGTGCAGCGATCCGGGACATCTGCAACATAGCCCACAGGAGAAATCCTTATGTAGAGCTTTATCTCTATCCTGCGAAGGTACAGGGAGACGGGGCGGCGGAAACCATAGCCCGTGGCATCCGTGTCCTGGACGGGATGCAGATGGATACCATCATCATAGGGCGCGGCGGAGGGTCCATAGAGGACCTTTGGGCATTCAATGAAGAGATCGTGGCCAGAGCCATCTATGAGGCGAAGACGCCTGTCATTTCCGGAACGGGACATGAAACGGACAATACCATAGCCGATTACGCAGCGGATCTGCGTGCACCGACCCCCTCTGCGGCGGCGGAGCTGGCCATCCCGGATGTGATGACCACCCTGCGGCAGCTTCAGGAAATGCGGGATACCATGACCCGGAATCTGAAGGGACGCTGTCAGCTGGCGGCATCCCGGCTGGAAGGATTTCGAACCCGGCTGGAGCACAGAGGACCGGCAGGAAGGCTGGAGAATCAGAAGCTGCAGATGGAACAGCTTCAGGAGAAGCTGCAGCGTTTGATGAAACAGCGTACGGAAGCGGCAAGGCGGCAGGAAGCCGAGCTGGCGGCAGGTCTGCACGGAGGAATGCGAAGGAAATATGAGCTTACGGTTCAGCGGGCAGCCATTCTGACAGAACGTTTACACGGACTATCACCTACGGCCCGGCTGGTCGGAGGCTTCGGATATATCACGAAGGACAGTGCGGCCGTCCGGTCCGTGAAGGAGCTGGAGAAGGATGACAGGATCCGGATCACGCTGCACGACGGCACTGCGGATGCCAGGATTCTGTAGAGCAGATCACCCGCAGCTACAGAAAACACAAAGCATAGAACAGAGAATCAGGGAAGGGGTCAGGATATGCCCGCAAAGAAGAGTGATACAGGAACCAGGAAACAGGAACGATCCATCGAAGAATCCTTTACCCGGCTGGAGGAGATCATTCAACAGCTGGAATCGGAAGAGACAGGTTTGCAGGAGGCCATGAAGCTCTACACGGAAGGTGTGGAAGTGCTGGAGGACTGTCAGAAGACTCTTGAGGGTGTGGAACAGCAGCTTCAGATCCTGTCGCCTGAGGAGGGATGAAATCTATGACGGAAGAAGAAAGAAAAGAGCTGATCGAGGATACACTGAAGCGGTATATGCCGAAGGAGGCCGGACTTGCAGACCCGGTCCGGAAAGCCATGGAATATGCCCTTCTTGCAGGAGGGAAAAGAATCCGGCCACAGCTGCTCCTGCTGACCTATGAGGCATTTGTCAGAAGGGCACAGAATGCGAATACGGAGGCCACGGACGGGGCGGATGAGATCCACCCGGAGGTTCCGAGGATCTTTGCTGCGGCTCTGGAAATGATCCATACCTATTCCCTGATCCATGATGATCTGCCGGCTATGGACGATGACAGTGTCAGGAGAGGCCGACCTACGGTACATGTTGCCTTTGGTGAAAATGTGGCGATTCTGGCAGGAGACGGGCTTCTGAATTATGCCTATGAGCTGGCAGGGTATGCCATGGAGCTCTGCCCCGGAAATCATCGGGTGGAGCTGGCCATGCGGATCCTGGCCAGACGTCCCGGACTGTTCGGAATGCTGGGAGGCCAGACGGCGGATGTGACTCTGGCGGGAACCCGGCTGACGGAGGAACAGCTGACCTTCATTTACGCAAATAAAACCGCAGCGCTTCTGGAATGCGCCATGCAGATCGGGGCGGTTCTGGGGGGAGCTTCCGCCCAGGAGACCGATCAGATCCGCAGAGCTGCCTACAAGGCAGGGATTGCATTTCAGGTGCAGGATGACATCCTGGATTTGACCGGAGATGCGGATATCCTGGGAAAAGAAGTGGGACAGGATGAGAGAAATGAGAAGACAACCTACGTTACGTTATATGGGCTGGATGCTGCGAAGGAATATGTGCAGCATCTGACGGATCAGGCAGATCATATGCTCCGGCAGATTTTTCCGGAGCAGGAGGGACCGGCAGAGGATCTGAGCCGGCTCCTGCAGAGTCTGGTGCATCGTGACAGATAGGAAAGGGCAAAGGAGGAGACGGCATGCGTCTTCTGGATCAGATAGAAAAGGAAAATGACATAAAGAAGATCCACCCTGCGGATTATCCGGAACTGGCTTCCGAGATCCGTAGATTCCTTCTGGACAAGGTGAGTCAGACCGGAGGCCATGTGGCATCCAACCTGGGGATCGTGGAACTGACCATGGCACTGCATCTGTGCATGGATCTTCCCGAGGATAAGATCATCTTCGATGTGGGACATCAGAGCTATACACACAAGATCCTGACGGGGCGGAAGAAGGGGTTTGATACGCTGCGTCAACTGGACGGTATGAGCGGATTCCCGAAGGGGACGGAGAGCCCCTGCGATGCATTTGACACCGGGCACAGCTCCACCTCCATCTCGGCAGCGCTGGGGATCTATACGGCGGCGAAGCTGAAGGCCATGCAGGATCCGGAGACCAGGATTCCCCGGGTGGCGGCGGTCATCGGAGACGGATCCATGACCGGAGGAATGGCTTATGAGGGATTGGATGCGGTATCCCAGCTGAAGGCTCCTATCGTGATCATCATGAATGACAACGAGATGTCCATCAGCAAGAATGTGGGCGGTTTCTCAAAAGCACTTAACCGGCTTCGCGCCGGACGATCTTATAATGAACTGAAGAATGAAGTGGAAAATGCACTGATGACCATTCCCAATGTGGGACCGAAGGTGGCGAAGGGAATCAAACGTTCCAAGGATTCCATCCGAAGCCTTCTGGTACCGGGCATGTTCTTTGAAGAAATGGGACTTACCTATATCGGTCCCGTGGACGGTCATAATGTTCAGGAAATGGTGGAAACACTGGAGAGGGCCTTCCGTCTGAACAAACCCATCCTGGTTCATGTGAAGACCAAGAAAGGAAAAGGATACCTTCCGGCGGAACGGCATACGGAACGGTTCCATGGGATCGGGCCCTTTGATCTTTCCACAGGGGAGGCGACTGCCGCCAGATATAAAACATTTACGGACGTTTTTGCGAAAACCATTCTGGGAATGGGAGAGAAATACCCGAACCTGGTGACCATTTCCGCCGCCATGGTCCGGGGAACCGGCATACGGGCGTTTCAGCGGGCATATCCGGAACGCTGCTTCGATGTGGGCATCGCAGAACAGCATGCAGTCACCTTTGCGGCTGGACTCGCAAAGCAGGGGATGCTTCCGGTGGTTGCGATCTATTCCTCCTTCCTGCAGAGAGCCTATGATCAGATATTGCACGACGTATGTCTGCAGCATCTGCATGTGCTGTTTCTGATCGACCGTTCCGGCCTGGTGGGCGGGGACGGAGAGACCCATCAGGGAATCTATGATACGGCCTATCTGGATGAAATGCCGGGACTCACGGTGATGAGTCCGCGGAACGGAGGAGAGCTGGCGCTGATGATGGAAGCGGCGGTTGCCATGGAGGGTCCGGTGGCCATAAAGTATCCCAAGGGCAGTGCGCTGGATGAGGCAGGACAGGTGATCGCACCCATAGAATACGGGAAGTCGGAATATCTGTATCATCGGCCGAAGGGAGACGGAAAGCATGTCACCATCGTTTCCGTGGGGATCATGGCATCGGAGAGTAAGATGGCTTCGAAGATCCTGGAACGGGAGGACGGAGTTCAGGTGTCCCTGATCAATGCAAGATTCATCAAGCCCCTGGATGAGGACATGATCTGCAGTGCTGCAAAGGACAGTGATCTGCTGGTCATTCTGGAGGAGGCTGTACAGCATGGAAGCTACGGAGAAGCCGTGGCATATCATATGCAGAAGAACGGCGTGAGTACCCGGTTCCTGCACATTTGTATCGAACCGGAGATCGTACCCCATGGAACCGTGGCTGCGCTTCGGAAAAGACTGGGACTGGATGTGGATTCTGTAGTGGAACGGATCCGAAAGGAACTGAAGAAGTGAAGAAAAGACTGGATGTTTTGCTGGTAGAGCTGGGACTTGCGGAGTCCCGGGAGAAGGCAAAAGCGATCATTATGTCCGGCATAGTATATGTGGACAACCGAAAAGAGGATAAAGCGGGGAGTACCTTTGATGAGACCTGTCAGATCGAGGTTCGTGGGAAGACCCTTCCCTATGTAAGCCGGGGCGGTCTGAAGCTGGAGAAGGCCATGAAGAGCTTTCCCATCCGGCTGGAGGACGCCGTCTGCATGGATGTGGGTTCCTCCACGGGCGGTTTTACGGACTGTATGCTCCAGAACGGTGCCAGACAGGTATTTGCGGTGGATGTGGGCCATGGACAGCTGGCCTGGAAGCTGAGGAATGATCCCCGGGTGGTCTGTATGGAGAAGACCAATATCCGGTATGTGACGAAGGAACAGATCGGCGGAGCGGAACTGGATTTTGCATCCATAGATGTATCCTTTATATCCCTTACGAAGGTACTTCCACCGGTGTATGATATGCTTCGTCCGGGGGGCGCAGTGGTGGCACTGATCAAGCCCCAGTTTGAAGCCGGACGTGAGAAGGTGGGAAAGAAAGGGGTCGTCAGAGACCGGAAGGTGCATCAGGAGGTGATCGAGAAGATCCTGGAATTTGCACCCACCATCGGATTTACCCCCTGTGGACTGACATTTTCACCGGTGAAGGGACCGGAGGGAAATATAGAATATCTTGTATGGCTGTTGAAGGCTTCGGATGGGGAAGAGCTTCCCGAAGCGTCTGACAGTATTTCGGCGGCGGAGGTGGTAGAGGAAAGCCACAGGACGCTGGATAAACAGTGAGGATACATTATGCATTTTCTTCTATTCTCAAATGTAAATAAGGATCCGCATCAGGAGGTGACCGGACGCCTGGAGGAGATCATACGCTCCAGAGGACATCGGTTTACGAAGCTGATGGAGGGGGATGAACCTCAGGAGGAAGTGATCGACGCGAAGCTGATGGATGGTCTGGACTGCGTCATCGTTCTGGGCGGTGACGGCACCATGCTCCGGGCCAGTCATGCCATCGGTGACAGCACGGTGCCCATGATCGGGCTGAATCTGGGTACCACCGGATTTCTGACGGAGGTGGAAAGCTCCGCCATGGAGGAAATGGTGGACCGGCTGATCAGCGGAGACTATTTCATAGAGGACCGGATGCAGCTGTTCGGAAGGATCCGCAGATATGACCGGGAGTGGAAGGAAGACCATTTTACGGCATTGAATGATGTGGTGGTCATCCGGGAAGGTATGCTCCGGCTGATCGCACTGAAGGTCTATGTCAATGACATGTTTTTTGATACCTATGAGGCGGACGGAGTCATCATCTCAACGCCCACCGGTTCCACCGGATATAATCTTTCCGCAGGGGGACCTATCGTGTCTCCCAAGACCAGTCTGATGGTGCTTACACCCATTTCACCACATTCCCTGTCCAAGAAAAGCGTGGTGTTCGGTGCAGGAGACCGGATCCGGATCGCCCTGGAGGAGAAGCGGAAGACCCAGACCAATGAAGCAATCGTATCCTTCGATGGATATATGAATTATGAGATCTCCGTAGGAGATGAGGTGGAGGTGGCTGCGGCGCCTGCGCCGCTCCGTCTGATCCGTTTCGAGGACAGAAGCTTCTACCAGGTGCTTTCCAGAAAACTGAGTCAGAGTTAAAGGATAGTTGATATGAAGAAAGAGAAACGACAAAAGAAGATCCTGGAGCTGATCTCGGAACGTCCCATCGGAACCCAGGAGGAGCTGACACAGGCTCTGCTGGCGGAGGGGTATACCACGACTCAGGCTACGGTATCCAGAGACATCCGGGAAATGGGACTCCGAAAGGTCTCGGATGACGGACGCGGAAGTCATTACGAAGCGGGGGTTTCGGGAACAAGTACAACCTATCGCCAGATTCTGTCCAGCGGTATCCTGTCTATGGAGCCCGCCGGAAATCTGATCGTGGTACGTACGGTGTCCGGTGCGGCCATGGCGGTGGGAGCGGCGCTGGATCATATGCAGCTGGAGGGACTGGCCGGCTGTATCGCCGGTGATGATACGATCTTTCTGGCGGTTCGTTCTTTGGATTATGTGGATTCGGTGCTGCGGGAGCTTCAGCGCTTCGTAGCATAGTGTCTTTATTGCAGTATATCCTCACAACACCTGCCGGAGCGGCAGGATGATGAAATGAGGAGGAATCATGTTAGTAAGTCTTAGAATTAAAAATATAGCGTTGATCGATCAGCTGGAGGTGTCCTTTGAGGATGGACTCAATGTGCTGACAGGAGAGACCGGTGCCGGAAAATCCGTGGTGATCGGAGCCATCGGTATCGCACTGGGCGGAAGGTTTGACCGGACTCTGCTTCGGGAGGAATCGGAGGACGGACTGGTGGAGGTGCTTTTCACCATGGAGCCTTCGGTTCGGAAGAGGATCCTGGAGGCCGGTGTGCTTCCCGGGGATCTGCTGGAAACCGACGAACTGCTCATTACCCGGAAGCTGACGAAGAACCGGGTGGTAAACCGGATCAACGGAGAGACCGTACCTCTCGGGTGTCTGAAGAGTACGGCGGAGCTGCTGATCAACCTTCATGCGCAGCACGAGCAGACTACGCTGCTTAAGCCGGCCCGGCATATGGAGATCCTGGATGCCAGTGATGAGGCTGTCATGAAACAGAAGCAGACGGTACGCGGGTATTACAGAGAGGTTCAGGAGCTGGAGCAGCGGCTGCAGTCTTTGGACCTGGATCCCGGAGAACGGGCGAAGCAAATGGATTTTCTGGAATTTCAGATTCGGGAGATCCGGGATGCAAAGCTGATCCAGGGAGAGGATGAGGATCTGGAGATTCTGTTTCGGAAGCTTTCCCACGCAGAGGAGCTGACCGCCATCTGTCAGGAGGTGAGTCAGCTGACAGGAGATGATACCCCTGCCGGCTGCGGGACGCTGATCTCACGGGCTGTAAAGCGGATCCGGGATATGAGCCGGTATGAGGAGACCACGGAGCTCCCCGGACAGCTGGCGGAGGTGGAGAGTCTTCTTTCGGATTTTAACCAGAGTCTTTCGGATTATCTGCGTGAGATCACCTTCGATCCGGAGGAGCTGAGAAGAGTTACGGAGCGTCTGGATCTGTTGAACGGATTGAAGGCCAAATACGGTCGTACACTGGATGAGGTGCTTGCAGCGGCGGATCGACTGGAGGAGGAACTGGCGGTTCTGCAGCAGGCAGAGGAGGAGAAGGACCGGCTTCAGACGGAGCTGGAGGAGAAGAAAGCGTCTCTTGCTTCCGCAGCGGACCGGCTGACCGGATTACGAAAGAAGGCGGCGAAGCCCCTGGCCGAACAGGTTACGGCAGCATTGGAGGGGATGAATTTCTCCCATGTGGAGTTTTATGTGGCATTGGATCGGCTGCAGGAGATCTCCGGAGACGGACAGGATGAAGTGGTATTTATGCTTTCCACGAATCTCGGAGAGGAAGCGAAGCCGCTGCACCGTGTTGCTTCCGGCGGTGAGCTGTCCCGTGTCATGCTTGCACTGAAGGCCACTCTGTCGGATGCGGCAGATACGCCGACACTGGTATTTGACGAGATCGATGTGGGGATCAGCGGTGTCACGGCACAGAGGATAGGACAGCTTCTGAAGAAGCTGGCGTCCACCAGACAGCTGCTGGTGATCACACATTTACCCCAGATCGCAGCCATGGGGGATGCGGCATACCGGATCGATAAGGAAGTGTCCGGAGAGAAAACATATACGATGATCGAACCTCTGGATGCGGAGGGACGTGTGGAAGAGCTGGCGAGACTGCTGGGAGGAGACCGGATCACGGAGTCCATTCTGCAAAGTGCCAGAGAGCTTCTGGAAAACAGTCAATAGAAAAGAGGAACCTGAATGATCGAAACAGTTGCTTCCGTCAATCTGATGGTGGAAGAGGTTATGAAGATAAAGAAGAACCGCCTTACACCGGATGTGCTTACCGGTCGTGAGAAGAGGATCTGTATCGTATCCGGGATCTACGGGGATGAGCTGCAGGGGCAGTATGTATGCTACGAGCTGATCCGCAGGATCAAGGAGGATTACGGGAGTCTGACGGGGATCGTGGATGTGTATCCGGCTCTGAATCCTCTGGGTATGGAGGCGAAGACCCGGGAGATCCCCGGGCCGGAGCTGGAGATGAACGGCCTTTTCCCGGGGTCGCCTTTTGGCGTTATGGGTGAATATGCGGCATATTGCGTTTTTGAAGATATCCGGGGAGCGGATTTCTGTCTGGATGTTCACGGGAGTAATATGTATCTGCATGAGATTCTGCAGATCCGGATGAATGACGAATATGTGGACGAGCTGATGCCCATCGCCCGGGCGCTGAATACGGATATGATCTGGATCCATCCCTCCAATCAGGTGAAGAGCGGAAGTCTGGCCTATGAGCTGAACCACGTGGGCGTGAAATGCTTTGTATCCGAGTCCAGCTTTGCGTACAAGATCAATAAGGAATACGGAAATCAGCTGGTGGACGGGATCTTTGCGCTGATGAAGGAAATGGGGATCTGGCAGGGAGAAGCGATCGTTCCCCGGGAACCGCTGGTGACCAACGATGAGGAAATGACATATATCAATTCCGAATCCAGCGGGATATTCATCCCCGAGGTTTCCGTCAGCGAATTTGTAAGGCAGGGCGCGAAGATCGGAAGCGTGGTGGATGTGATCACCGGCTCCGTGGAGGAGGTGGTTACGGCACCCAGGGACGGTGTGATCTCAGCCATACGTGAGTATCCGGCCATAGAAGAAGGTTCGCTTCTGGCCCGGATCGTAGGTTCTTTCGCAGGTGAATGACAGCAGGGGGAGTAGTAGAGGGTTCGGATTATGACAAAGGAAGTCTTATTTACGATGAATACCGCATTTCGCGGTGTCTATAATATTAACGGATATCATTTCGGAATGGGAGACCGGGAAGCCTGTATCGTCGGGGCCATGCGCGGAAATGAGTATCAGCAGCTTTATATCAGCTCTCTGCTCAGTCAGAAGCTGGCAAATCTGGAGGCCCAGGGACAGATCGTTCCGGGAAAATCCATCCTGCTGATCCCGTCGCTGAATACCAGTGCCATGAATGCCAGTCACAAATTCTGGCTGTCGGATGATACGGATATCAACCGGGAATTTCCGGGAAATCCCACAGGAACGGCCACCAGCCGGATTGCCCATGCCATCCTTCAGATCGCAAGCCAGTATCATTACGGGATCCAGTTCCCCAGCTTCTATCTGCAGGGTCGTTATATTCCTCATGTTCGTATGATGCAGACCGGACATGAGAGTACGAATCTGGCGAATCTCTTCGGGCTGCCATATGTGATCACTGGGGATATCCGGTCCTATGATACCACCACGTTGAACTACAATCTGCAGATGGCGGGGACCGATGCCTTCTCGATCTATTCCGGCGGTACGGAGCGTATCAACCAGCACGATGCGGAGATCGCGGTTTCCAGTGTCCTGCGGTTCCTGTCCCGGATGGGGATCATCCACTATAACTGCCAGGGCGGATATATGCCGACGGTGATGCAGGAAGAGGAAATGCTGAACATAAAGGCGGATGACGGAGGTTTCTTCCATCAGATCGTCGGAACCAATGAAGAAGTACGGCGTGGACAGAAGCTGGCGGATATCATCGATCCCATGGACGGACGGCTGGTATCCGAGGTGATCGCCCCCACGGACGGAATCATTTTCTTCGTTCAGGAACAGCCGATGATCTACCAGAACGTGGTGATCTACAAGATGATCAAAAGGCTGCATTTATAATAACTGCGTAAAATGTCTGCGCCATACGGATTGGGGCATGTCATATAGAGTTTGTGAATCATAAAGAAAAAGGAGCACACATCATGAGCAAAGTAAGAAGAATCTACGTGGAGAAGCGTCCGGCATATGCCGTTCGCGCAAATGAACTGGAGAAGGAATTCAAGGACTATCTGGGACTGAAGGGGATCCGGGTACGTGAGCTTGTGCGCTATGATATAGAAAATCTGTCGGATGAGGTATATCGGGGAGCTCTTGTGACCGTATTCTCCGAGCCGCCGGTGGATATCGTATTTGAAGAGGAATTTCCGAAGGAGGAGGGGGATTTCGTATTCTCCACCGAATATCTTCCGGGTCAGTTTGATCAGCGCGCGGATTCTGCCGAGCAGTGCGTACGTCTTCTGGATGAA
>CADBOW010000048.1 GCA_902796375.1 uncultured Lachnospiraceae bacterium
GGTTCGGTATCGTACATGAAGGCATTCTGATGAAGGAAATGTCTCAGGAGGATATGCAGACCCAGAGCAGGATCACATCGATCAATGTTGCTGATGAGGATGTTGAAAAGGCATTACAGCTGTTGAAGAACGGCGGGGTAAATGTAAAGGGAACCGAGCATGCATCCACATCTCTGGAGGACTTCTATTTCGGATTGATCGGAGGTGGCGAGGAATGATGAAGCGAATTGTTTTTACGGATTTACGGCGTGTGCAGAAGAAGAAAAGTTTTATCATATGCATGTCCATCGTTGTTCTGCTGATGCTGATCATTGTTGTGTTTGCATTCCTCAAGCCGGTAAGCGGGATCAATCTGGCCGACTCGAAGGAAACCAGCGGAAAGGCGCTCCGATTCCTGGATAATATCTCCATTGCATTTGGCATGATGCCGTTTCTGGTCGGAATTCCCATCTATCAGGCTGTTTTCACGGATGATTTCAAGAGCCGTACCATGCAGATGGCCATCGGCCGGGGAATCTCCAGAAGAAGACTGATCCTTGCGAGATTCTATGAAGTGATTGCGATGCTTGTGGAAGCCTGTGTGATCTTTACCGTGGTCGGGATCATCGCCGGATTTATCCTGGGCGCATCCATCAGCGGAATTGCGCTTATGGTCGGCAAGCTGTGGTTCGATTCGATATTGATCGTTGCGAATCTCTCGATCGCCATGCTGATCCTGTATATGTCGCAGAGCGCCACCGGTGGTCTGGTAATGTATATTCTGATGGCAGCGGATGTATTTCGTCTGCTTCTGGTGATGGCGGATATGATACCGTTCCTGAAGAATAACGACATTAAGCTGTCCAATATCCTTCCGGGAAGTATTCACCAGCTGGCAAAGAACAATCTGTTCGGATATGTTCCGACTGCTACGGATGTAACAGAAATCGGCGAGACTCTTCAGGAAGGATCTGACGAGCTGATCAAAAGGATCGTAGACGGGACTGTGGAGACAAACTACCTGAAGGCGTTGCTCTATACATCGATCCTGGTGGGGGTTTTCATCATCCTTCCGCTGGTTCTGTCCCAGACAGTATTCCGTAAGAAGGAACTGGAATTCTAGAATTAACGAATTACAACGTAATCGGTTCCGAGACTTCATCAGGGGGTTCGAGAACCTGTAAAATGAAGGAGAGCACACGCTGTATGGCGGCTCTCCTTTTTGTGTGCATTGGACCCCGCGGGTATAGTTCGGATAATCGTCTTGTAAATGCATTTTTCAGTCGTTAGAATGAAAATGACAGTATATTCATGGGCTTCGGCTGAAGCCCGGAGATGGAAAGAAAGGTATCGGATCTATATGAACATGAGGAACAACCATACCGCTCTTTCTGATCGGATACAGAATGGCCCGAAAAACAGAGTAAAATGTTTTGTTCCGCCTTTGGCCATGTGATATAATAGCGGGAGGCAGAATACCTTATGACCCTGATATCGTAGAATTTGGAGTGTGCCATGAAAAGAGAAGAACAAACACAGGTTGGGAAAATGCTCTATGATGCGATCCGTGCATTTGATACGGATAAGGCGGCCAGAGAGGATTATTACAGAATTATGGATACGGAGATCGAAGTGAGAGGACGGCAGCAGACCATCCGGGAACAGATTCTCCGTATATATGCCATGCTGTTCTGTGATGATATGAATCTTGAGATCGGAGCGGTCGCAGGACCGGATGAGGTTGAGGCAACCGCAGACCGATTGTATATCGGAACGGCGGGGTTTGATCCGGATCATTGGTACCGTATGAAGTATGGTTTTCCGGTGATCGATGAAGATAATTTCGACCGTTTCGCGGCATTGGTCATATCTGATCTGAAGGCAGGCCCGATGCACGAGGCTATGATGAAGCATGGAGATATGCTTTTGGTTGGTGAACGGAATCCGCTTCAGCTTACGGAGGAGGAACGTCAGTCACAGAAGCTTGTTGCAATCGACTTGAATTCGATTGGGAGGTGACGGATATGACGATTCTTTTGGTGGAACGAAATAAAGCGGTATTGAAGCAGATGGAAGAAATGCTGACTTCCATGGTTCCGGATGTGACGCTTTTGTCCTATTCGGATAGTCCAGGTGCACTTGCAGAGGCCAGAATGAAGAAGGTGGATGTGGCATTTCTGGACGAGAAGCTTCCGGAAATGGACGGTCTGCTTCTCGGACGGTATCTGAAGGATATCTATCCGGAGGTGAATATCATTGTCATGACGAAGACCCGCTCGGCCGCATTTGAGGCCATGGCACTTCGTGCCAGCGGCTGTATACTTCTTCCTCCGGCGGAGACAGATGTGAAAAAGGAGTTAATGGAACTCAGATATCCCCCGGAAGAACGCAGGAAGAAGAAGGTATTTGCCCAGACCTTTGGCAATTTCGAGCTGTTTATCGACGGGGTTCCGGTTGCGTTTAAGTATTCAAAGACCAAGGAGATCGTAGCGCTCCTGATCAACAACAAGGGAGTACAGACCACCAATGGGGAGATCATAGCGTCTCTCTGGGAGGATGACGGGGATCCGAAGGTGAAATCCTCATATCTGAGCAATCTGCGACAGGATCTTCAGAACACGCTGACAGATCTGAAGCAGAATGATATTATTATCAAACAGCGCGGAAGTATGGCCATCGTCATGGATAAGATCGACTGTGACCTGTATGAGTGGCTGGCGAAGAAGAAACGCTCCGGATATCAGTATCTGGGAGACTATATGAACCAGTACAGCTGGGCGGAATTTGTCCATGCTGAGCTGGACGAGATCAGCTATATGCTGGATGAAGAGGGTGCATAAAATCTGAAGGGAGAGGAACATGAGATTAAAGAGGGCGTTTTATGGCGTGGTTTTGGGAGCAGCGCTTTCCTGCATGGTCTGGTCTGCTCCGGTGCTTCCGGCTCAGGCGGCGACAAAGGCAGAGGAGACGGAGGAAATATCGGTTGATCGGAAGCAGATTCCGGTTTATCGGAAATCCATGAAGGACAAGGAGAAGGTTGAGTGCCTCTTCTATGAGGATATTCCGAATGTACCCTATATTTCCGTGACCACATTTGCAAAGACCTTCTACAACATTGACATGATTTCGAAGGAGAAGAACGGCGTCTTCACTTTGACACGGAAGAAGGTGGATTCCAAGGATGGGAAGGGGAAAATCGCAAAGGTGGATGTGAACAAGGACACCTTTGTGACAGACGATTATTCAAATTTCATCGACCCGATCGCCCTTGTTGAAAAGGGAACTTCCGACGGAGATATTCCGTATATTAAAGAGGATAAGAAGGCATCGGTGGCCACCGGAACGGCGAAGAAGAAAACGCTGGATTTCGGGAAGGATGGGATCGATCTTCGGGAAACGGACGGTGTCCTGTATGCTCCGCTGTCCACCCTTTCCGACATGTATACCGCATCAACGGCGATCACGGTATATTATAACGGTGAGAAGATCTACTTTGACAGTTTGCTTGATACGGAGATTCTGGATGTCGGACACGCGAGAAGCAAGGATAAAAAGATGCTGGGGACCCTGGGAGAATCCAAGATCAGATCCAAGGACATGGCTGAATTCACATATAAGGAGCTCTGTTTCGTAATTGACAATTTTTATGGATTCCCCTGTACGAAGAATGCATTTCATGATTATATCAGGAAAAACGGATTCGATGCAGCCCTTAAAAAGTACGACAAGGAGCTTCGCGGGATGCTCCTCAGTACAGACCGGGAGAAATACATGGTTGGTATGGCCCGGCTGTTCATCTACTGGATGAATGACGGCGGACATACAGGCATCGTTTTGGAACCGCAGCTGGAGAACTATCCGAAACTTTCAAAGCAGATTGGTAATGCTGTTTCTGAAGATGATCCCCAAACGAAGTATAAGTTCACATATTATGAGAAAATGATGAGTCATTCAATTACCGAAGAGATCATCAAGGTGACACGTAAGATGGCCTTCAAAGATACGGAAACCTATCATGAAATCGGGGATACGGCCATCATCCGTTTTGACGAGTTTGTTACTGATTCCGAGGCGTGGCGTAAGTTCTATAAGGGAAAGGGAGAGATGCCAGCTGACCCGTCGAAGGACACATTTGGATATCTTCAGAGCTGCCTTCAGAAGGTGAAGAAGAACCCCGAGATCAGGAATATTGTCATAGATCTGACCACGAACAGCGGAGGTGAGGAAGAGGCTCTGGCATCCGTGGAAGACCTTCTGATGGGCGGAAATGAGGTACAGATTCTGGATGAAGCAACCGGAGTAAAGCGATCCACTGTATTTAAAGTGGATCGGAATATGGATGGGAAGTTTGATTCGAAGGATAAGAAGGTGACCTTTAAGGATTATAATATCGCAGTTCTTACAAGCGTTTGTTCTTTCTCCAGCGCAAATGCACTTCCGGCATATGCGAAGGATAACGGATTCATGGTTTTGGGAGTACCCTCCGGCGGCGGAGCCTGTTCCATATCCGTGCGGGCAACGGCAGATGGACTGAACTACCAGATTTCCTCCGAGAATATGGTGGTGTGCAATTCTCTGGATTCGATCGATGACGGGATCCCGGTAGATGCGCTGCTTTCCAAGAAGACGGGAGTCACCTATAACTATTCTACATTGTTTGACACTGTTGAAATGAGCCGTCAGATTCACAAGTTCTATAAGGATTATAAGAAAGAATGGGTATCCGGATACTGGTATGATGAGAACAGTGTAATGGATAAAAAGCATACCGGAAGCTGGATCACGGATGGAACGGAAACCAGGTATCAGGTCAAGGATCAGGGCGTGCTGAAAGATCAGTGGGCTAAGATCGACGGTGAGAAATACTATTTTGATGAGAACGGCAATATGGTCAAGGCCGAGTACAGAAATGGTTACTGGCTGGACAGGAACGGAAAGAAGACAGGTCGTGCAAAGCATACATGGAAGAAGGAAGGCGGCAGCTGGAAGTATGTGGACACGAAGGGAACGTGCCTGAAGAACCGCTGGCAGAAGATCGATGGAAAATGGTACTTCTTCGATCAGGAGGGTAACATGGCAGCCAATGCCTGGGTCAGAGGCTACTGGGTTGGCAAAAACGGAGCCTGGGTCTATCCGTACAAAGGATCCTGGAAGAAGGTGAACGGAAGCTGGAGGTATGGAGATACCAGCGGATGGACAGCGAAGAACGGGACCTATACGATCAACGGAAAGAAATACAACTTTAATGCGACGGGCATTTGCCTGAACCCGTAAGGAGCATGCATGAAGCGGCATACTTCTCCACCGGGGAGGAGGGCTTCCTGCCTGGTCGATTCAACGCTTTATGCATGCCACCGGTGTGCAGCGTCCGCGTTAGTCGGCATTATCGCGCAAATGATAAAGATCAGCACCATCGGCCTGGCCGGTGGTGCTGATCTTGTCATATAGAAATCCGGCTGACGCCGGGCTTCGCGCCCTTGACGCTCGGGTGTGTACGGT
The DNA here is from genome assembly GCA_902796375.1 of uncultured Lachnospiraceae bacterium. Lineage (GTDB taxonomy): Bacteria > Bacillota > Clostridia > Lachnospirales > Lachnospiraceae > Eubacterium_Q. Next base: position 5,479 of record CADBOW010000048.1, read on the forward strand.
TCTCGAAATGCCGGATGGCGTTTCGGGTCCTATATATATCTTGAAACACATGAGTTTCCGATGATCAGCTCGGGTTCGATGATCACCCGGGGGGTTACCTCCTCCTGCCGGATCATTTTCAGCAGCGTTTCGGCAGCAATCTCACCCAGTCGTTCCTGGGGATGGACGATGGTGGTGAGCTGCAGACCTGCGATGGAAGCGTAGCCGGAATTGTCATAGCCGGTGACGGAAATGTCATCCGGAACCCTGAGGCCGGTTTCCTCGATGGCACGGATCGCATGAACCGCAATCTGATCATTGTAGCAGACAACGGCATCCATGGGCTTCTTCTCCAAGATCCGGTTCTTCAGACTGGTATAGGGATGAACCCTGCGGTCTTCGGTATAATACCAGATCACCTTGTCCGGATCATAGATCATGCCGGCCTCGCTGAGAGCCCGGGCATATCCCTTATGCCTGTCCTGTCCCTGACTGTCATCGCTTTTGAAGATTCCGTATATGTTTTTATGCCCGGTCTCGATCAGATGCCGGGTCAGAAGGTAGGTTCCCTTTTCATCATTCATCAGAATATGGACCTTATCCTGCATGGCCTCGTAATGCCCCTGAATGAAGAGATAGGGGATCTCGAACTCCTCCAGACGTTCGAAAAGATTCCGGTGCTTCAGGTACATATTGCTCTTGCTGGGTTCGATGATGATCCCGTCGATGTCCTTCGTGAGCAGCTCCTCCAGACAGCGGATCTCCCCGGAGCGGGAGTTGTTTGTATGCTTCAGAATGATGCTGTAGCCCTGTTCCGAAAGGACGCTGTCGATTCCGCTGATCACCTTCGGGAAGATATAATCCGAGAGGTAGGTCAGTACGATGGCGATATTCTTGGAGGCTTTCCGGTGGGCAAGCCTTTCGGAGATATAGCGTCCGCTTCCGTGAACGGCGTAAATGAGTCCCTCGTGTTCCAGCGCCTCCAGCGCCTTGCGGATCGTCTGCCGGCTGACATTGTAACGGGCGGCCAGTACATTTTCGGAAGGGAGCTTGTCCCCGGCACGACTGGTATCTGCGAAAATGAGCTTTCGCAGATCTTCCTCGATATTGTAGTATTTCTTCTGATTGATCTTCTCGTCCATGGTCTCTCTCCTGCAGGCTTCTGATTCATACCGAATATCTGCTGTATCCATCGCTTCTGTTGTATCATATCCTTCCCGGAAAAACAACACAAAAAAAACAACTTGGTAAGATGTACATACAAGTTGTACTATCAAAATAGAGTGTTATGAACGGCGAAATTATGGGGATCGTTTGAACTATAATGTACAGAGGAGGATAAGAATGCTGAAAAAAGAGTACAAGTTCTGGTTTTGCACGGGCTCACAGGATCTTTACGGAGATGAGGTGTTACGTCACGTTGCAGACCATTCGAAGGAGATCGTGGAGGCATTGAACCAATCCGGGGTTCTTCCGTATGAGGTGGTATTCAAGCCGGTGCTGATCACGAATCAGCTGATCCGTCAGACCTTCAATGAGGCGAATACGGATGAAAGCTGTGCCGGGATCATTACCTGGATGCATACATTCTCTCCGGCGAAGTCCTGGATCCTGGGACTTCAGGAGCTTCGGAAGCCCTTGCTGCATCTGCATACACAGTATAATGAAGCGATTCCGTATGATACCATCGATATGGATTTCATGAATGAGAATCAGGCAGCACACGGAGACCGGGAGTACGGGCATATCGTAACCCGCATGGGAATCGAGCGGAAGGTAGTGGTAGGCTACTGGAAGGATCCGGTGGTACGGGAGAAGATCGCCGCCTGGATGCGGACCGCGGTGGGGATCATCGAATCCAGCCATATCCGGGTGATGCGTGTGGCAGATAATATGAGAAATGTAGCCGTGACCGAGGGCGACAAGGTTGAGGCGCAGATCAAGTTCGGCTGGGAGGTGGATTCCTACCCCGTCAACGAGATCGCAAAGAGTGTGGATGCGGTTTCCGAAAGTGATGTCAGTGCTCTTCTGGATGAGTATTATGAAAAATACGACCTGATCCTGGACGGAAGAGATCCGGAGGAATTCAAAAAACATGTGGCAGTTCAGGCGAAGATCGAGCTGGGCTTCGAGCGGTTCCTGGAGGAGAAGAACTATCAGGCCATCGTCACCCATTTCGGAGATCTGGGAGCACTTCAGCAGCTGCCGGGTCTGGCGATCCAGCGGCTGATGGAGAAGGGCTACGGCTTCGGAGCAGAGGGTGACTGGAAGGTTGCGGCCATGGTCCGGCTGATGAAGATCATGACAGAGGGCATGAAGGACGCGAAGGGTACTTCCATGATGGAGGATTATACCTATAATCTGGTGCGGGGAAAGGAAGGAATCCTGGAGGCGCATATGCTGGAGATCTGTCCTTCCATCGCAGAGGGTCCGGTCAGCATCCGGGTAAAGCCGCTTTCCATGGGCAATCGGGAAGATCCGGCCAGACTTGTATTCACATCTAAGGAGGGTCCGGGAATCGCCGTATCCATGGTGGATCTGGGGAACCGTTTCCGCCTCATCATCAACGATGTGGAATGCAGGAAGACGGAGAAGCCCATGCCGGAGCTGCCGGTGGCAACCGCCTACTGGACGCCGTATCCGGATCTTTACACAGGCGCAGAGGCCTGGATCCTGGCAGGCGGCGCGCATCATACCGCATTTACCTATGATCTCACGGCGGAGCAGATGGGAGACTGGGCCGAGGCCATGGGAATTGAGGCGGTATTCATAGATAAGAACACAACCATTCCGGCTTTCAAGAAGGATTTAAAACTGGGAGATGTATTTTACAGATAGACGCATATGAAAGCGAAGCGGGAAGAAGCTTACTGACAGGAAGCATATGGAAAAAATTATACAGGAAACATACAAAGAGGAAGGAGTATCGGAAATGAAATTTTTCATCGACACGGCACATGTGGAGGACATCAGAAAGGCAAATGATATGGGGGTGATCTGTGGCGTGACCACAAATCCCTCCCTGATCGCGAAGGAAGGAAGAGATTTCAAGGAGGTCATCAAGGAGATCACGGAGATCGTGGACGGACCCATCAGCGGTGAGGTAAAGGCCACCACCGTGGACGCTGAGGGAATGATCGCCGAGGGCCGGGAGATTGCAGCCATCCATCCCAACATGGTGGTTAAGATCCCCATGACCGTAGAGGGTCTGAAGGCAGTCAAGGTTCTCTCCAAAGAGGGGATCAAGACAAATGTAACCCTGATCTTCTCGGCAAATCAGGCGCTTCTGGCAGCAAGGGCCGGAGCAACCTATGTATCCCCGTTCCTGGGACGTCTGGATGATATCAGCTCCCCGGGTATCGAACTGGTGGAGAATATCGTGGACATTTTCCAAAACTATGATATCGAGACCGAAATCATCGCCGCCAGCATCCGGAACACGGTTCATGTGACCGAGTGTGCGCTGGCCGGAGCGGATATCGCAACCGTTCCCTACGGCGTGATCGAGCAGATGACCAAGCACCCGCTGACAGATCAGGGAATCGTAAAATTCCAGGAGGATTATCGAAAGGTATTCGGTGACTGATATGAATGAAGAAAAGAAGAAAGAACTGATGCAGAAGGCAAATGAGGTACGGCGCGGGATCGTTACAGGGGTTCACAGCGCAAAGTCCGGACATCCGGGAGGATCCCTTTCGGCAGCGGATATCCTGACGTATCTCTATTTTGAGGAAATGAATATCGATCCGGCAGATCCGAAGGCAGCGGATCGGGATCGCTTCGTTCTTTCCAAAGGACACATAGCGCCGGCGCTCTATTCCGTACTTGCGAATCGCGGGTATTTCCCGGTAGAAGATCTGAAAACCCTCCGACATACCGGGTCGTATCTGCAGGGACATCCGGATATGAAGCATATTCCGGGGGTGGATATGTCTTCCGGATCTCTGGGACAGGGACTGTCCGCAGCGGTCGGAATGGCGCTGGCCGGCAAGCTGGACGGAAAGAGCTATAAGGTATTTGCCATGTGCGGAGACGGTGAGATCGAGGAAGGTCAGATCTGGGAGGCGTCCATGTTTGCGGCTGCCAGGAAGCTGGATAACCTGACGGTGATCGTGGATAATAACAATCTTCAGATCGACGGGACCATCGAGGAGGTATGCTCTCCCTATCCCATTGCCGATAAATTTGAGGCCTTCGGCTTCCATGTGATCTGCATCGACGGACATGATTTTGATGCCATCGAAAATGCATTCCGGGAAGCGGCAGAAACGGTCGGACAGCCGACCGCCATCGTGGCAAAGACCGTAAAAGGAAAGGGTGTATCCTTCATGGAGAATCAATGCGGATGGCATGGAAAAGCTCCGAATGATGAGGAGTATGCCCAGGCAATGAAGGATTTGGAGGTGACGGAATAATGGCAGATGTTAAGAAAATCGCAACAAGAGACAGCTACGGTCAGGCACTGGCCGACCTTGGAGCAGAGCATGCGGATGTGATCGTTCTGGATGCAGACCTTGCAGCTGCCACAAAAACAGCCGTATTTAAAAAGGCATTTCCGGACCGACATATCGACTGCGGTATCGCAGAGGCGGATATGATGGGGATCGCAGCAGGGCTTTCAACCTGCGGGAAGGTACCCTTCGCCAGTACATTTGCCATGTTTGCGGCAGGCAGAGCCTTCGAGCAGGTAAGGAACTCCATCGGATATCCGCATTTAAATGTGAAGATCGGTGCAACCCATGCAGGAATCTCCGTCGGAGAGGACGGCGCCAGCCATCAGTGTAATGAGGATATCGCTCTGATGCGGGTGATCCCGGGGATGACCATCTTCAATCCCTCGGATGACATAGAGGCAAAGGCTGCAGTGAAGGCAGCTTATGAGATCGACGGACCGGTGTATATGCGCTTCGGTCGTCTGGCGGTTCCGGTGATCAACGACAATCCGGATTACAGCTTCATTCCCGGAAAGGGCGTACTTCTGAAGGATGGAACGGATGTGACGATCTTCGCAACGGGTCTTCCAGTCAGCGAAAGCCTGGAAGCGGCTGAAATGCTTGAGAAGGACGGGGTCAGCGTAAGAGTGATCAACATTCATACCATTAAGCCCATCGATGAGGAGATCATCGTAAAGGCAGCGAAGGAAACCGGGAAGCTTTTTACGGTGGAAGAGCATTCCATCATCGGCGGACTGGGAAGCGCAGTGGCGGAGGTGCTTGCGGAGCAGGCGCCCGCGGCTCTCACACGGATCGGCGTCCGGGACTGCTTCGGAGAATCCGGACCTGCGAAGGAGCTGCTCCATAAATACAAGCTGGATGCAGAAGGCATCTACGAACAGATCAAGGCAAAAATCTGACAGAGGAAGGGTCTCTTGTCGGAGGAATGGCTTCTCGTCAGAGGAAGAGTCTCTCGTCAGAGAAGGAAAAGAGGCCGGAAGGATACAGCGAAGAAACATAGACGACACATCAAAAAACACATAGAAAAATACATA
>CADBOW010000049.1 GCA_902796375.1 uncultured Lachnospiraceae bacterium
CTGAAGGCGATCCCCGAGCCGCGTAAGGAACTTTCCAAGTACGCTCCGAAGATCGTATCCATGAACATCGATCCGGATAAGATCGGTGAGGTGATCGGTCAGAAGGGTAAGACCATCAACAGTATCATCGAAGAGACCGGCGTTAAGATCGACATCGATGACTCCGGACGGATCGATATCTACGGCGTAGAGCAGGAGGGTATCGATAAGGCACTGAAGATCATTCATTCCATCGTAGATCCCATCGAAGACGGAGTTACTTATGAGGGAACCGTTGTACGTATCATGCCTTATGGTGCTTTTGTACAGCTGTCTCCGAACAAGGACGGAATGATCCACATTTCCAAGCTGGCTCCCCATCGTGTTGCCAAGGTTGAGGATGTGGTAAATATCGGAGATCTGGTTCGTGTTAAGGTCCTTGAGGTGGATCGCATGGGCAAGATCAGTCTCAGCCTGAAGGATGCAGACAAATAAGTAAGAAACAGTTATCTTCCTGCCTGTTTCATGAGTGACAGGCAGGAAGAACTATCCTGAATCCAGAGTATAAGTGTTTTGTTTTATCGGGGGTGTGCATATGCGTTATGGTTATTTTGATGAGGAGAAGAAAGAGTATGTGATCGAGCGGCCGGATACACCGGCACCCTGGGCCAATTATCTGGGATCTCCGGAATACGGAGCGATCGTATCCAACAATGCAGGCGGATACAGCTTTGCAAAATCCGGTGCCAACGGACGTGTCCTTCGGTATGTGTTCAATCAGTTTGACCGGCCGGGACGTTATATCTATATCCGGGACAATGATTCCAAGGATTACTGGTCAGCTTCCTGGCAGCCGGTGGGAAAGGATCTTTCCACTTACAAAAATGTGGTTCGCCATGGAACGGCCTATTCGAAATTTGAAACCGATTACGCAGGGATCCGGTCGGATGTAATGTACTACGTTCCGCTGGATGCAACCCACGAGATCTGGTATGCAAAACTGACAAATACCTCCGATCAGCCGAGAAATCTTACCGTGACCGGCTATGCGGAGTTTACAAATGACTGCAATTACGAGCAGGATCAGGTAAACCTGCAGTATACGCTGTTTATCACGAGAACCTACTTTATGGGAAATCGGATCAAGCAGGTGGCAAATGAGTTCGTGAAGAAGGACGCAGCGGTAAACGGAAATGTGGCCATGTCCAAATTCTTCGGACTTGCAGGTGCCCAGGTCAGCTCCTACTGCGGTGATAAGGAAGCCTTCATGGGTCCCTACCATGATTACAGAGATCCGGCAGGAGTTGAGGCAGGAGATCTGGGCAACAAGCTGAATTATAATGCAAACGGCTGTGGTGCGCTTTCTACAGTGATCACCCTTGCACCGGGAGAATCCAAGTCCTTTGCCTTCGTACTGGGTATGAAGGAGGACGCTGAGGCTGAGGCTGTTATGGCCAATTATCAGGATGTTGAGGCCACAGTTGAGAAGGAGTACGAGGAGCTGGTGGGATACTGGCATGAGAAGCTGTCTCATTTCCAGGTAAAGACCCCCAGCGAGGCATTCAATGCCATGATCAATACATGGAATGCCTATAACTGTTTCATGACCTTCATCTGGTCCCGTGCAGCATCCTTTATCTATTGCGGACTCCGGAACGGATATGGTTACCGTGATACCGTACAGGATATTCAGGGTGTGATCCATCTGGCACCGGAGATGGCAGTGGAGAAGATCCGCTTCATGCTTTCCGCACAGGTGGATAACGGCGGCGGACTTCCGCTGGTTAAATTCACACACAATGCAGGACATGAGGATACACCGGATGATCCTTCCTACGTAAAGGAGACCGGACATCCGGCATATCGTGCGGACGATGCCCTCTGGCTCTTCCCCACGATCTTCAAATACATTTCCGAGTCCGGCAATCTGGCCTTCATCGATGAAGTAATCCCGTATGCCAACAAGGATGATGGAACTGTATATGATCACCTGAAACGGGCCATCGATTTCTCCATGAACCGTCTCGGAAATCATGGTATGCCTGCAGGACTTTTCGCTGACTGGAATGACTGTTTGCGCCTGGGTAAGGACGGAGAGTCCACCTTCGTGGCATTCCAGCTGTATTATGCAATGACCATCATTCGCAAGTTTGCCGAATACAAGAAGGATGAGATCTATCTTGCATATATCGATGAGATCCAGCCGAAGCTGGGTGATACGATCCAGAAGCTTTGCTGGAATGAGGACCGTTATATCCGCGGATTCAAGGATGACGGTCTTGTGATCGGTCAGAGAACCGATCCGGAAGCTTCCATGTGGCTGAATCCCCAGAGCTGGTCGGTTATTTCCGGTCTGGCTACACCGGAGCAGGCAGATCTTGCTCTGGACAGTGTATACCGCGAGCTGAATACCGAGTATGGTGCGATGGTTATGTATCCGCCATACAAGGAGCATGCATTTGACGGTGCTCTGATGCTTCTCTTCAATGCATGCACCAAGGAGAATGCAGGAATCTTCTCACAGCCCCAGGGCTGGATCATTCTGGCGGAAGCTCTGAGAGGACATGGAAACCGTGCATTTACCTACTTCACGGAGTCTTCACCGGCTGCCATGAATGACAAGGCAGAAATCCGGAAGCTGGAGCCCTATTCACATGGCCAGTTCACGGAAGGTAAGGACAGCCCGTTCCACGGACGGAGCCACGTACATTGGCTCACAGGAACCGCATCCACGGTTATGGTTGGCTGTGTTGAGGGTATCCTGGGTATGCGTCCGGACTTCTACGGTCTCAGGATCGCTCCGTCGGTTTCCTCCGACTGGAAGGAATTTGAGATCGACAAGCTGTTCCGCGGTAAGAAGCTTCATATTACCGTGAAGAATCCGGAGGGTAAGGAATCCGGTTTCACATCCATGACGGTAAATGGAACGGCATACGAAGATAATTATATTCCTGCTGCAGATCTGCAGGATGAAAATGAAATCGTATTTGTTATGTAACTGATATGACACTATCTGTGTCATAAATGAACCTCGTGCGAATCGGAGCAGTTTTCGGCTGCTCCGTTTCGGCGGTAAAGGAGTAAGCATGGCTGCGCCAAAGAAAACGACGGCAAATCGAACAGGAAGCTCCGCTGCAGGGAGAGGAAGAAGCACGGGTGCCAGGTCGAACTCGGGGTCCAGAAGCAGATCAAACTCAGGATCCAGAAGCAGATCGAACTCAGGATCCGGTACCAGGCCGAATACCAGGACAAGCAGGATCATCAATGACGATGATGAGAAGGCACTCAGTCCCGAACGGCAGAGAGAGATCTATTTCTTCATCTATCTGGCAGTGGCTGTTTTTATGCTTTGCAGTAATTTCGGCATCTGCGGAGGAGTGGGAAATGTCATCTGCGGATTCTTCTTCGGTCTGTTCGGATGGGTGCAGTATCTGCTGCCGATCTATGTTTTTCTGGCAGCCGCATTTATTCTGTCCAACGGTCCAAAGAAGAGCATTATCCGGAAGCTGATCTGGATCGCGGTTCTGCTGATGGTATGTTCCTTTATAGCCCAGCTGATCCATGGCATGGACGGGGCAAGCGCAAAGTCCCTGTACATGGACGGATACAGTGATCATAAGGGCGGCGGATTCTTCTTCGGAGGATTTCTGGTGCTGCTGTATCAGATGATCGGTAAGGTGGGAGTCGTTATCATTACGGTACTCCTTACACTGGTCGCAGTGATCCAGGTGACCGGGATCTCCGTGATCCAACTGTTCAAGAAGATATTTACATTTAATTATAATGATGTCTACAGCTACGATGATCCGGATAATGAATGGGAGTACGAAGAGGATGACGTCGGAGGATATGATTACGGGAACCCTTCCGGTCGGACTTCGAAATCCAACCGTAAAATGCGTTCCGCGGATCTGAAGGTACTTGACGCTGCACCGGACGGTAGAAAAGGCCGTGGCGGAGCGAAGAAGGAAGAGAAGACCTCAGGCGATGAGATGCAGGAGCTGATCCCGGATCCCTACCAGAATGAGCTGGAGGATCTGAAGGAGGCTGCCAGAAAGAAGGTGGCGTCGAAGAAGCAGAAACAGGAATCGGAGGAGATCGTTCTCGGAGCCGGTACCCGCACGAAGCAGGAGAGGAAGCAGGAGAGAGTTCCTGTTGCACCGGATCGGGGATTGTCCGTTCCCAGTGATGCATCCTTCCGGTATACACAGATGAATCCGTCAGAGATTCCGGAAGAGGAGCAGTATGAAGCTCAGGAGCCGAAGGCCATGGACTTCTTTGACCTGAAACCGGCGAAGGAATCCTATGAGGATGAGGTCGGCGGAGTATGGGATGAGGATGACAGGATCCAGGATGCAGTGGAAGAAGGCTTCGTTGTGGATGCGGATGCATTTGCGCTTAAGAGGTCGAAAAATGTTCCGGAGCCTGCCACTCAGGATGCGGAAGAGGAAATGGCGGAAATCGCCCCTGCGGCTGCGGAAACCAAGGTGACACATAAGGACACCCTGCGCGAGACAGGCCAGATCCAGCAGGAGCTTCAGTTGAATCAGGAGAATCAGGCGAAGCCGAAGAAGAAACCCTATCGGATCCCGCCGATCAATCTTCTGAATCCTGTGAAGCGGAGCGGATCCAAGGGTGATGCGGATGTTCGGGAGACGGCCATGAAGCTGAAGCAGACCATGGAAAGCTTCGGCGTAAATGTGACCATTACGGATTACAGCCGCGGCCCGGCGGTTACACGATATGAGATGACACCGGAGCAGGGAGTCAAGGTAAGCAAGATCCTTTCGCTCCAGGATGATATCAAGCTGAATCTCGCAGCTGCGGATATCCGGATCGAGGCACCGATCCCCGGAAAATCCGCCATAGGTATCGAGGTGCCCAACAAGGAGAATCAGATGGTTTCCTTCCGGGAACTGATCGATTCCGAGGCATTTAAGAATTCAAAATCCAGGATTTCCTTTGCCATTGGTAAGGATATCGGCGGACAGACCATCATCGGGGATATTGCTAAGATGCCCCATATGCTGATCGCAGGATCCACCGGGTCCGGAAAATCCGTCTGTATCAATACCATTATCATGAGTATTCTCTACAAGGCAAAGCCGGATGAGGTCCGCCTGATCATGGTGGATCCCAAGATGGTAGAGCTGACGGCCTACAACGGGATTCCTCATATGCTGATTCCGGTTGTGACGGATCCGAAGAAGGCGGCCGGAGCACTGAACTGGGCCGTGCAGGAGATGGAACGCAGATACAAGCTGTTTGCACGATACAATGTGCGAAATCTCGAGGGCTTCAACAAGAAGGTCCGGGAGGAAGGCGAAGCCGGATCGGAGGATCTGGAGCATGCGGATTTCCGGTTCACGCCGCAGATCGTGGTGATCGTGGACGAGCTGGCGGATCTGATGATGGTCGCACACGGCGAGGTGGAGGACGCCATCGTTCGTCTGTCCCAGCTGGCCCGTGCAGCGGGTATCCATCTGATCATAGCGACTCAGAGACCGTCCGTGGATGTCATTACCGGTCTGATCAAGGCGAATGTACCATCCAGAATCGCATTTGCCGTATCCAGCGGTACCGATTCCAGAACCATTCTGGATATGGTTGGAGCCGAGAAGCTGCTTGGCAAGGGCGATATGCTGTATTTCCCCACAGGGATCCCAAAGCCTCTGCGTGTGCAGGGTGCCTTCGTATCCGATGAGGAAGTGGTTGCCGTTACGGATTATATCAAGAAGCAGAACGGTGATTCCGAATATGATGAGGATGTGGCCAAGTCCATTGATTCCGGTGTATCCGGAGGAGGAGCTGCCGACGCTGCGGAGGAGACCTCTGAGAAGTATGATGAGTATTTCGAGGAAGCAGGCCGTCTGGTGATCGAGAAGGACAAAGCCTCCATCGGTTATCTCCAGAGAGTATTCCGGATCGGCTTTAACCGGGCTGCCCGGATCATGGACCAGCTGGCAGATGCCGGCGTCGTGGGACCGGAGGAAGGTACCAAGCCCAGAAAGGTCCTGATGACGATGGATCAGTTCGAGGACTTTATGTCCCTCTGATATAGAAACAAATGAAGAGGAGTTTTGTATGCTGACAGATATTGAGATTGCACAGAACGCGGAAATGAAGAAGATCCGTGAGATCGCAGAGGATATGGGTCTGAACGAGGACGAGCTCGAGCCCTATGGCACTTACATGGGCAAGTTCTCCGATGAGTATCTGAAGAAGATCGAGGATAAGCCCTTCGGAAAGCTGATCCTGGTAACAGCCATCAATCCTACTCC
>CADBOW010000050.1 GCA_902796375.1 uncultured Lachnospiraceae bacterium
CCTCATAGATGGTGGATTTTCCGCTCTTCATCTGAATGTAGTTTATAAAGTTGGTCTGTATGGAGAAAAATGCGACACATCCGAGCATAACAACAGCGGACATTACTATATGCAGTGCCCGTTTCTTTCCGTTCATTACCAGCGTATATTGTCCGTCCTTATTTGTGTCCGCCACCACAAGCTTATCGTGGCGGAAGCATTTGATCAGCTGAAGTGAGATATATCCTGCGATGAGGACAAAGAGGATCGTATATTCCGTACCGGCAATTACATCCTCTGCAGCAAGTCCGCCCTTGGCGAAGCGGATGGTAAAGAGGATGGCTTCAAACTCCATATTTGTATATACGTTATACAGGAAGAGGGCCACCACGAACAGAAATACGCCCAGAGCGATCATCAGAATGCAGATGGATACGGGGACCCATTTTCCGCGTCCTGCCCGCTTTTCGGAGCTGAGCTTCTTCTGGGGTGTGTACATGACTGCAAGATCACACAGGACGCCGGATGCAGAACCATTTTTTGCAAGGATCCTTGATCCGATATACTCCAGAATTCGAAGAATGAGATAGAGAAGAATAAGTCCGATCCACCAGAGTGCAGCCCATATGGGCAGAAAACGGCCTATGAAATTCTCAGAATAGAATATGGCCTTATCCCGATCAAAGACTACGGGCAGCCACAGGATCGGTATCGCCGGGGCCAATAAGCTGTAGATGCCTTTCAGAAACCAGAATACAGAACGCTCAGGTCTCTGAAGCAATGCATAGAACAGAAACAGGGGAATGAGCGGAGAGAGGATGAGCAGGATCCAATGAACCGCTGAAAGTACGGAAAGCTCCAGGGGTGCTTTCCGTACTCCCAGACCGATGATCAGCAAAGCTCCCAGTAAAGCGAGCATTGCGTGTTTTAAGGACAGCTTTTTGATTCTCTTCAGCTCATTTTTTATAACAGTTATCATTTTCATGTCAGTAGATTACCTTGTTGAACCTTCTTTTTGCTGCTACATCCCCCAAATAAGCAATTAATACGAAGATCAATTCATATATTCCATAAAATCCTGCAGTTGAGACATATCCTCCTGCGTAGTATATGTAAGAGGAATATGATACTCGGCTTCGTAGATCTCTTTCCAAAGCTCATAGTTCTTCTTCATCATCAGCTCAGCCTGCTTCCGGTGGGGAAGTCCTTCCTCCGGAAAGATCGGCGGCGATACATGGATGGTGTACTCCTGTACATAGAATCCGTCTTCACCCATTACATCAGAATCCTTCATGGTGATGAAGCAGGGCAGTACAGGGGCGGCGCTTCTTGCGGCACACTGGAACGCACCTCGCTTCAGCGGCTTGGGTTTGCGGTAATTCCACCACATACTCTGTTCCGGATAAAAGAGTACATAATCACCATTGGAGATCAGCTCCGTAACGCCCTTGAAAAACTTCTTCATGGTTGCAGCATTGGAAGACAGCGGAAGCGTGTTGCAGTGCCGCATCAGGAAACCGTAGAATCCGGGGAATGAGGTGTAGTTACCCTCCCGGATCACGCGCCAGAAGTTACGTTCCGGCTGTTCGGCCGCTTCATAAGCCAATTGAATGGCAAAGCTGTCAAATGCGTTGAAGTGGTTACAGGTGATGACAGCGCCGCACTCCAGGTTTTTGAAATTCTCGATCCCCTTGATCTCCTTCACGATGAATTTCTTCTCCTCAACCAGCTGATCGATGAACTTATGCGCCATCTTGAAGGCAACCTTCGTCTTCAGCTTTTCAGCACGGGTCTTGCGTACATATTCGATCTCGTCCGGCATGAGCATCCGTCCCGGAGGATCCTTCTCAACATCCTCATCAAAACGGCCTTCCCGTTCGTATTGCTCGATCTTAAGAAGGATCTCCACCCGGTCCTTATCTCTCTTGTCCCGGTTGATCCGATTGAGGAAGTTGTCCTCCCGGTTGGTTTCATCCACTGCCAGTTTTGTAAGATTCTCGGCTGATTTCGTATCCTTGGCCTTTTCATCATCACTGTATGAGTGAAGTACGGATAGGACCGCATCGTAGACCTCGGTCTGCTTTGCATATTCCCAGAAATAGTCGCCGAACATACAGTCCTTGTAATGCCATGGCTTACTGATCATGATGTAATGGATCATTTTCGCCTGTTCTACGGGATATTCGACCTGTCCGTAGGTCTCGGTGTTCCAGCGCTGATCCAGCCAGTATACATGATCTTTGCAGATCAGGTTCAGATAGTCCTCATCCTGTGTTACCACAAAGTTATAATAATGCAGATAATCGATGAATTTATCCAATACGAATCGAAGCCGGAACTGTTCACAGTTGATCAGCATCAGGCCCGCATTGAAGAAATTATATCGGGAAACCCCCACCACCTTTTCTACATAGGTGCCGAATTCCTTGGTCTGTAACATGACCTGCTCGTGGCAGGCGCCAAGGTAGGCATCTCCGATATCGGTAAGATAAAGCTGACTTACATCTCCGAGAATGATGGTATCACTGTCCATGTAGAGGGCTTTGGTATACTGAGGAAACATTTCGGCGATAAACAGCCGATAGTATGTGGTCTTGGAATAATAATCACGAAGAGGAAGCTTGTCACGGATGGACTTCAGATAGGCCGTCACATCTACAAAGCGTATTTCAAAATTATCATTGGCAAGCCGGTTCACCACATCCTTCATGGAATCGGAGATCTCTGTATGAAGGATATGCAGGATGTATCTGTAATCCTTCGATGCATTCTGGATCATGGATTTCATGGATACAACTGTAAATTTTACAAAAGCATCATCGGATGCATAGAAGATAGGGATGATCGGTTCCTTCATGGTTACTCCTTTGGGGATTGATTTGTTATTTCAAGATATTTATCGTAAATGTCATCAAACTGTCTGTACTTGAAAACGGAGTGTACTTTATCGATATGCCATTGCTTGATATTGTCCGTATGCGGATACGGAAGCCAGAACAGTCGTTTCGAAAAATGACGTACCACCGTATGCTTATGCAGGAATTTCTGGTCATTAAACCGCTGGGGCAGTACCTTCCTTCTGGTTGTGGACCGGATCAGAGCACTCTGATCGGCGAAGGTAAGCTTCTTAGCCTTGATCCAGCGCCGTGCCTTTCTGAAAAGCCCTGTCTCACGGGCCAGCTTCATGTTAAAGAGCAGAACACCGGCATTGATGTAGTTGGGATAGAGCAGATATTTTCCGTAATGATCCCGTGCGGCTGCATATTCATAGCCGTTGAGATCCGTGTCCCAGAGGAGCATGACATCACGGTTGAACATGATATCCGCATCCAGATACAGAAGCTTATCCGGGATCCCCTTTACCACATCGGCAAAAAGCCGGATCAGTGTGTAGGGGGAGCAGTATGCACCTTCATTCGGACACCCGGAGAAGGCCTTCATGTAATACCGGGTCACATCATATACCTTTACGGAATTTCGGACATCGAAGTCCTTCACGGCTTCCTCCAGAGTACGAACATGCTCTTCGGATATACAGATATATTTCTCATCCAGATGAGATACATCCATGGTGAAAATATGAAAGCAGAACGGCTCTTTGGTTTTAGTACGCATGAGAATGGACAGGGCAGAGGTGAGTACACCGTCAAAAACCCCGTCATTTCCGCAGAACAGAATATCGATCATTTGTCCAGCTCCCGTTTGATATACTTGATCTGTACATGGTCGGACAGCGCCGCCCGTTTGCACATACGATTATATACCTTGTCCCGAAGTTCCTTCCTGCGCACTTTGACGGGCTGATCCATATCGGGATAAAACGGTCCGTCGATATAGGTCACAATCCTCGGGTGAGCGAAGAATCTTCGCTTATGGTAGGTATTTGTGAAACAGTATACCGGTGTTCCCTGCTTTGCCGGATAGGCAAAGGATGTATCTGGGAAATTCCGGATCTTTGTATAATAAGGCCAGATATGAGCCTCAGGGTAGATCACCACACAATGTCCCTGGGCGATTCTGGTATCGATGGCTTCCAAAAAATTCTTATATGCCTTCATTCCTTCGGGAACCGGCAGTGCTCCCAGGGATGGTGTGATCCTGCCAAGTACGGGCATGGATACATTATTTGCATGAACGACCATGTAATCTGTCTTGTTGAAGGTGATCACATTCGGGATAAAGGGATCACCGATTTCCTGTGTATGATTGCCATACAGAAAATAGCCGTCCTTTTTGTGCTTCTTCAGTTTATGCCTTCCTTTCGTCCTCTGGCCAAATACCAGCTTGACATAGGCAAAGGCGATGGGAGTTGCCACCACCCGGTACCAGAAGAAATGGGTAAACCGTTTGAAGCGGGAGGTGTGGACATAAACATAGTTCTCATCTATGACGCGTGGTGTGATCTCCGCGGTGGAGAACTCATCATTCATTTCATCGGAATAATAGATTACCTTACGCTTATCCATGTTGCACACCTGTCAAAATATACCTTCATTTGGTCTGGAATTCAACCCTTTCATTCCATACGACGGAGATTATAACACATTTTTTCCAAATTGTCCCCTAATCTGTATGAATTCTTTCAATATTTTAATGCTTTTTTTGAACGTATCTTAAAAGCCATGCTGAAACATGCTTTGGGACCGGGTCAGACTTGTTTCGGGACCTGTGAAATGATATACTGATACTATATTTATCTACAAATATGATTCCATAGAAAAGGGCTGAAATCCATATGAAAATCATGCGCTTGAAAATATACGAGGGAGTTGCCAATATCATCGCTCTTTATATGATCCTGGATGTAGTCGCGGTCGAATTCTTTTCACTGGATACGTTCTGCTGGTCGGTTTCGATGCTTTTCCTGGCAGTTGCGGTGGCAGAGTTCTGTCATATTCCCAGGCTCTCTTTGAAACAGAGGTATGAAAGGGACAGAAGCATCCTGAATCTGATATTCTATCTGGTCTGTGGGTGCCTTCCGCTGATGTTCGGAACCGTCAAGAGTCTTTCCGTTGTCTCCGGCCTGTATTTTATAGCGATTCCTCTGACCAGAGTCCTTCTTCTGATCACAAAAAAGAAGGTGCGGAATATCATTCACCTTGTGATCTCTTCTGCGATATTTTTCCCGCTGGGGATATCCATATTGTTTATGGATGCAGAAGGTATCCTGGTGGCTCTTAATTTAGTGTGTGTTATCATATTGTTCCGCGCATTGTTCCGTATCATTTCCATCTCTTTTTCCGAAATCCGTCTTGAGGTTCTGAAGAATATCATCCGAAAGACATATGCTTCCGAGATCATGTTCGGTCTGCTTTTACTGATCATTGCCTTTTCGCTGGTATTCTATCGGATGGAGCCGCAGTTTGAATCCTACGGAGATGCTTTATGGTACTGCTTTGCCATCGTAACCACCATAGGCTTCGGAGATTATACCGCAACCACATTACTGCCCCGGATGCTGTCCGTGGTGCTGGGTATATACGGAATCGTTGTAGTTGCATTGATCACATCCATCGTTGTCAGCTTCTATATGGAGATCCGGGGAGAACGGGACAACCTGGAAGAGAAGGCGCTGGAAGAAAAATGGGTCCGTAAAAGAGAGGCGAAGAAGAAAAAAAGAGGAAAGAGAAATATTGATAAGCCTCAAGAGATACCAGAAGATGGTGCGGCAGGTACAGGTGACACTCAGGCAGGAGATGCTCAGGCTGGGGATACACGGGCAGAAGATGCTCGGGCAGGAAATGCTCAGGCAGGAAATGCTCAGGCAGATGATACAAATGCTTGAAATCCGGGGGCATGAGAACCTGGAATGCAGGAGGCAGATCCGAGAGGGCAGTTCTTCCGGCTGACCATATCGGAGCAGGGGCTTAGTAGGGCCCCGGGAGGGATTTTATGAAGGAAATATCGATCATGGATATAGGCCCGGTGGGAATCGGTCAGATAGAAAACCGGGAAGCGGGTACCGGATGTACGGTAATTCTCTGCACGGACGGAATGCCGGAGGGCATGAGGGCCGGACTTGATGTCCGGGGCGGCGGACCTGCATCGAGAGATACACAGCTTCTGAATCCCCTGATGGCGGCCGAGAGGATCCATGCCGTTCTTCTCAGCGGAGGAAGTGCCTTCGGCCTGGGGGCTGCAAACGGCGTGATGAAATATCTGGAAGAGAAGGATATCGGCTTTGACGTGGGGGTTACGAAGGTACCTCTGGTGGTTCAGTCGGATATATTTGATCTGACGGTGGGTGATCCCTCTGTAAGACCGGATGCGGAAATGGGCTATGCAGCGGCAAGAGCCGCTATGGAAGCTCCGAATTACCGGGATGGAAATTTCGGGGCAGGCTGCGGTGCCACGGTGGGAAAGATCGCCGGGATGGAATCCTGTATGAAAACCGGGATCGGAAGCTATGCCGTGGAGCTTGGGGAACTGAAGCTTGGGGCTATCGTTGTACTGAATGCACTGGGGGATATATTTGATCCCGATACAGGGGAGCAGATCGCCGGTCTCCGTACCGAAGCAGGTACCGGACGTCGAAGTACCATGGAATATATGAAGGAACGTACGAAGCCGGTAGAGAATAAATTCGCGGGGAATACCACATTGGCCCTGGTTCTGACAAATGCAGATTTCTCCAAGGCGCAGCTCTGTAAGATCGCAGGCATGGCGCATAACGGGTATGCAAGATCCATCCGTCCGGTTCATACATCGGCAGACGGAGACAGTATTTATGCGGTATCCGTTGGAAATGTCAGGGCGGATATGGATCTGGCGGGCAGTCTTGCGGCAGAGGTGATCAGCAGGGCCATACTGCGGGCTGTGGAAAGCGCAGAAGGTGCATATGGTTATCCCTCAGCCGGGGATCTGAAATCTGCACCGAAATCTGAAACGGAATGAGGTTGAATACTGATGGATCTACATTATATGGACCCTAAATCTATGGACCCAAAATCCATGAACAGAAAACCCATGGACAGAAAGTCGTCAAAGTCGACGATCCTGAAAAGCGTATTCCTCTTTCTTTCTCTTGGGAATATCGTATATATCGCGTTAGGATGGCCTTTTTTTCACTTTTTCACCTACGGGGGAAACAAGGCGAAACGTAAGCCGGTGAAAAAAAGAAAGAAGACAAACCGGGAGCGCTGGTTTGCGCTTCGCCACACCATAGTGAATCATCCCACATACAAATTTGAAAAAGAATATGAGGAGGGAAAGGCGTGGTGCCTGGCTCAACCCGTGCAGGACTGGAATATCCGGAGTCTGGACGGGATCAAACTGCATGCATCCTATCTGCCGGCAGAGGATCCGAAACGATTTCTGATCCTGTGCCATGGCTATCGGGGGACCTGGTACGGAAGCATGGGACATATGGCGGAGTTTTTGCATAAAAACCATTGCAGTCTTCTGATGATCGACCAACGCTGCTGCGGAAAGAGTGAAGGAAAGTACATTACCTTCGGCGCAAAGGAGAAGGGGGATATCGTACTCTGGCTGGAACGACTTCAGGAAATCAATAAGGACAGACTTCCGATCTATCTGTACGGACAGTCCATGGGGGCTACTTCCGTTCTTCTCGCCTCCGGTCTGCCGCTTCCCGCTGAAGTGCACGGGATCATAGCCGACTGCGGATTCTATTCCATGAAACAGCAGTTAAGGGATATCGCTTCCGGATGGTTTCATTTGCATGATATTGAATCACTTCTGTTCAGAGTGGATCTGTTCTGCAGGATCTTTGCCGGCTTCTCCATGAAGGATACGAAAACGGATATGGCCATGGAGAGAAACCGGCGCCCGGTTCTTTTCTTCCACGGAGCGAGGGATACGTATGTTCTGCCGGAGAATACCTGTCGGAATTATGAGCTCTGCAGAGCAAAGAAGGAGATGCTGATAGTTCCGAAGGCCAGACATCTATGCTGCTCCTATGTGGATAAGAAGCTCTATCAGAGGAAGCTGATGGAGTTCTTTGAGAAGTATGATCAGTAAACATTTCATGATGATAAAAAACACATTTTCAGAATCTGTTTGATATGTGTAAGTCAGTTTATGACAAAGTGTTCATTAGGCAGAAAGAGGTATTGATTTTCATTTTATCTGTGATATTCTCTCATTCGACGAAGGGCAAAAGACCATAGGATAAGGAATGAGGAGGAGAAGCACTCATGAGAAAAGAGTACCCGCTTACCGCAGCGCAGAACATGCATCATCAATGGATCCGGGAGTATAAGACCCAGCAGGTATCCGGTGTCAGCATCGTAGCATCCCTGAAGGTGGAACTGGATTTCGGTCTGTTGAAGAAATGCATTCAGCTGGAAATGGAACGCTATGGATGTCTCCGGTTACGGTTCACCAAGCCGGATGCAAAGGGAAATGTAAAACAGTATCTGGTTAAGAAGGATACCCGGGACATCCCCTTAAAGGATCTTACGGGTATGACGCTAAAGGAAGCGGATGATCTGATGCAGCAATGGGCGTATCAGACACTGGACGGAGATAACCGTCCCATGTGTGACATCTACATGATGAAGCTTCCAGAAGGATATAACGGTTTCTTTATTCATATGGATCATCGTCTGATCGACTCCTGTGGTCTGGTGGTAATGGTAAACGATCTGATGGCGCTTTACACACATTACCGGTTCGGTTCGGAGCATCCCGCAGATCTGGCTGATTTTGAAACTGTCCTGGAGAAGGATCTTGCCAAGGCGAGCAATGAGAGAAGGTTTGCCAAGGATAAGAAGTTCTGGGACGATCAACTGGACACCCTGGGAGAACCTCTTTACTCCGACATTCAGGGCCCCTCGGTTCTGGAGGCTTCCAGAAAGAAGCATAAGAAGAAGGATCTTCGTGCTGCAGACATTGAGCGGAAGGAGCTCTTCGTGGCAGTGAAGGATTATATCCTTGAGCCGGAACCCACCAGAGGTTTGATCGATTTCTGTCTGAATCATCAGCTTTCCATGACGAATCTGATCCTCCTGGGGATCCGCACCTACCTGTCCAAGGTAAACGGCGGCCAGGAAGACATTACCATCGAAAACTTCATATCCAGAAGATCCACACATGATGAGTGGACCTCCGGAGGAAGCCGGACCATCATGTTCCCCTGCCGGACGGTGATCAGCGGGGACACGGATTTCATGTCGGCAGCCTATGAGATCCAGAATGTACAGAATCGGATCTACATGCACAGCAATTACGATCCGGAGCTGATCAAGGAGGAAATGAGAAAGAGGTATAAGACACCGAAGGATACCACCTATGAGAGCTGCTACCTCACCTACCAGCCCCTGCCGGTACGGCCCGAGAATCCGTTCCTGCAGAGCCTGGAGATGCATAACAGGTGGTTCGCCAACGGCGCGGCAACCAAGAAGATGTACCTTACGGTTTCCCACACGGAGGAGGGTGGTATGAACTTCTCCTATCATTATCAGACAGCCAGTCTTGAGGAGCATGACATGGAGCTGCTGTATTATTATATGATGCGGATCCTCTTTATGGGGATCTCAAATCCGGAGCTTACACTGAATGAGATCATGGAGAGTGTATAAACAGTTCCGATGAATGAAGGATCACAAACAGATCAGAGAAAAGAAAGATTGAATCAATAAGGAGAGAATGAATCATGGGTATGGATAAGGTAATGCAGTTTAAGAAGATCGTAGCACAGTATACGGATGTGGCTGTTGAGGATATGACGGATGATATGAGGTTCCGCGAGGACCTGGGCTTCAGCTCACTGGACTTTATGTCCTTCATGGGTGAGCTGGAGGATACCTTCGATGTGGAACTTGAGCAGGAAAATGCCGCACAGGTTCGTACCATCGGTGACGCGCTGGAAATGATGAACAAGATGATGGAGGCGTAAGATGGGAACGATAGGAGAAATCTGGAGTGCAGCTGAGTCAGACTATGCATCGCTTCCCGCAGTTCGCTGGCTTGAAAAGAAGGAGATCCGGGAAAGAAGCTATAAGGAACTGGGTGAGGGGATTGCGGCGATCCGAAGCGGACTGGCATCCGAGGGCTTTCACGGTGCACATATTGCGCTGATCGGAACAGCTTCCGTCAGCTGGATCGAATCGTATCTCAGCATCACCACCGGTGACAATACCGCAGTTCCGCTGGATGCGGGACTTCCTGCGGAGGAGCTTCTGGAGCTTCTGAACCGTGCGGATGCGGAGGCGTTATTCCTGATCCCCAAGGCGAAGGCACTGATCCCTGCAGTTCGGGCGAACTGCCCCAAGGTACGGAAGATCTGGCTTCTGCAGGAGGAAGCAGAGGAAGGTATGGAAACCGTTGCAGATCTGAAGGCGGTAGGAAATACAGGCGAAGCAGTGACACCGGCAGGGAAGGATGAGATTGCGACCATCATCTACACCTCCGGAACCACAGGTAAGAGCAAGGGCGTTATGCTGACACAGAACAACCTGGCAGAAAATGTGGCAAATGTTGCTTTCACTTCAGAGCCGGGAACCGTTCTTCTCAGTGTTCTTCCGGTACACCACGCATTCTGTCTGGTAATGGACTGGCTGAAGGGCTTTTCACTGGGATCTGTGGTCTGCATCAATGACAGCTTTATGCATATGATCCGTAATATGGGAATCTTCAAGCCGCAGGTTATGCTGATGGTTCCGCTCATGATCGAAACCATATACAAGAGACTGTCCGTTGCGGATCCTTCGGTTCCGGCAGCTGCCCTGGCAGAGCAGATCTTCGGCGGAAATCTCCGGATCATTTTCACCGGAGGTGCCCATCTGGATCCCTTCTATATTGAGAAGCTGAAGCCCTTCGGCATCAGTGTTCTGGAGGGATATGGCATGTCCGAGTGCTCTCCGGTCATCAGCAGCAACAATCCGGATGACTGTAAGCCGGGTTCCATAGGACGGCCGCTTAAGAATGCCGAGATCAGCTTTGAAAACGGTGAGATCCTGGTGAAGGGCAGCAGTGTCATGAAGGGTTATTACAAGCTGCCCGAGGAGACCGCAGAAGCCCTGAAAGACGGATGGCTGCATACAGGAGACAAGGGATATCTTGATGAGGATGGGTTCCTCTTTATCAACGGACGTGTGAAGAATCTGATCATCCTGTCCAACGGAGAGAACATTTCTCCGGAGGAGATCGAAGGAAAGCTTGCGCTTGCACCGCTGGTGGGAGAGATCATTGTGACCGGTGAGAATAACGGACTTACTGCAAGGATCTTCCCGGATCAGGATGTGATCAAAATGAAGGGACTGACGGAGGAACAGGTGAAGGCAGGACTGCAGGAAATGGTGGATACCTTTAATGACAGCCAGCCTACGTATCGTCAGATCACCGGTCTTGTAGTAAGAAAGAATCCGTTCATTCGAAATGCCACCGGCAAGATCAAACGAACGGATGCTGAAATAGACGGATAAATCCGGTCATCCTTTTGGGAATATCAGATTGACAGATGCGGAAGGATTCCGGTCATAAAGATTTGAGACAGGATATCGGCAACATCTTCGGCGGGGGTCTGAAAGGCCTCCGCTATCCATTTGTGGAGAATACCGATGGTTCCGCCGATGGTTCCTGCTATGTAAAATGGAAATGCCACCCGCTGCCGTTCTCCGGTGGCAGTGGTATGGGTGATCTCCGATACATAATGATGGAACATGAGGATCGCCTTCTCAAAGAAGGCATCTCCGCGTGGGGATTGCAGAAGATGTGCCAGGAAGGGGTTTTTCTTCGTGTAGTTGCATATGGCCAGAAAGTAGGAGCGGCACATGTCACGGTCATTCTTCGGGTGGAAGCTTTCCATTAAGGAAAAAATATCCTTTATGGTCTTATCCTCGGCTGCAGTCATCAGCGCGGGGATATTTTCATAGTGATTATAAAATGTACTTCTTACCACACCCGCCTTCTTGATCACATCGGCTACTGTGATCTTCTCCGGGGGTTTCTCCTTCAGCAGCAGAAAGAAGGCGTCAAAAATGGCTTCTTCAGCAGTGCTGTATCGTTCATCCGATTCGTTCATATATGGATCTCCCTTCATCGGTGTTTGGAATATTATAACAGATTCTCCGAAAAACTGTTAGTCTTTGTGGGATGTGACAGAAAAGAATCGTCATATCGTAAATTGACAGCAAAGCGGAATGCCCCGTATAATATGAGTGTAGCTGAAAGATAATAAGGAGGGATACGCTATATGAAAAAGATGAAGAAAAGATGCCTGGGAGGGATCCTTGCGCTGTTTATGGTATTGTCAATGGTGCTGATTCCGGAGTTTTCTTCGGAAGCATCAAATAACACCATAGGAATGTTAAAGAATAGGATTGAATCATCCATCGGAGATACTACTTATTTTCACTATTTATACGCTCCGAGTGCAACTACGAGTAAGGTGATCGCCACCATCAAATCCAATAAAACCGGAGAGACAAAGACATCAACCATGTATTCCTACGGAAAGACGGATTTCGCGTATGTTCGTGTAGATATCCTTCTGACCGGAACCTATACGCTTACCCTGCAGGAACAGGTGGTGAATTCCTCCGGCGAATGGGTGAACGGGCCGGGACATGCCACTGCAACGGTTACCGTTGGGGCGAAGAAGACCGGCTGGGCCAAGACAAACGGCGAATGGTGCTATTACAACAACAGCGGAAAGCGCCAGTATGAATGGCAGAACGTTAACGGAAAATGGTACTATCTGGATCCGTTCTTCGGCGGCATGTATACCGACTGGAAGGTGATCGACAATTATACATATTATTTCACAAAGTCCGGAGCGGCAGCCACAGGCTGGAAGAAGATCAGCGGAAAATGGTATTACTTTAACACCGGTTGCAAGATGGTGACCGGAAAGAAGAAGATCAATGGGAAGTATTATTATTTCGGATCCAACGGCGTGATGCTGAAGAACTGGCAGACCATCAATAATAAGAAGTATTATTTCGGAAAAGACGGTGTGATGCGGACCGGATGGCAGAAAATCTCCGGAAAGCGGTTCCATTTCACGGCCAAGGGCGTTATGCAGACCGGTTGGAAGAAGCTCTCCGGCAAATGGTATTATTTCAAGAGGAACGGAGTGGCAGCCACCGGAAAGCTGAAGATCGGAAAGAAGGTTTACAAATTTACCAAGACCGGCGTATGTAAAAACAGAAAGTAGTGAGGTCCGCTTCCTTATTTAAAATGAATGGAAGGAGATCTTCCTCCGGTCATAGGTACAATAGGCTGTAAAGCCCAGAGAACGAAGCATATCGGCTGTGTCTGAAAAGGCATGGCCGATATGTTTTGTATCATGACTGTCACTGCCGAAGGTGATGATCTCGCCGCCCATTTCCCTGTATAGCTTCAGCAGCTCCGGGTGAGGATGGGCGAAATCCATCCCACGGTACAGGGAGCCGGTATTTACCTCGATGCCTTTTCCGGTATCCAGGAGCCGGCGGAAGATGGCTTCGAAGATATCCATATAATCCCGGATATCATAATTCTCAGCCTTCGTCGGACCGTACCGGACAATATAATCCAGATGTCCGTACACATCGAAGTCCGTAAAATGCTCCACGGTGTAGAGGATCTCTTCGAAATATCTGCGGTATCCGCCTTTTTCACCCCATTTTTCAAAATAGGCGGGGTAGTAGGGATCAAATCCGTCCACCACATGAGTGGAACAGATTATGAAATCAAGACAGGGGTAGCGGGAGGAAAAGTCGGACATGGCCTCACAGGTGGAGGGCATCAGTCCCTGTTCGATCCCGATCTTCAGATTAAAGTCAGGGGACAGCTCCTCCTTCAGAGCCTGAAGCGTGGCAAAATACCGGTCAAAGTCCAGCTTGAAGTCGTACTCGGCGATGCCCGGCGGAAAATCATGGTCGTAATGATCGGTAATACAGATTTCATTTATCCCTTTTGCTCTGGCGGATGCGATCACATCCCTTATGGGTGTAGTGCAATCTGAGGAGAATTCGGTGTGAAGATGATAATCCGGATACATGTCCTGCCCCTTTCCTGTGTCGGTTTCTTCTATTATTCTATGCTAGATTATAGATTTTTCACCACGAAATATCAAGTGGATGTGACTATATGAAAAAACTGTGAAATCGCACTTGAAATATACCCCTAAAAAAGGTATTATAATTCTATGTGAGTGATACGTTCACAAAGTATATTTCTAGGAGGAAATGACAAATGGCAGTTAAGGTAGCAATTAATGGTTTCGGTCG
>CADBOW010000051.1 GCA_902796375.1 uncultured Lachnospiraceae bacterium
AACACTTAGCCATGGTTCCGGCACCTCCTTCACAACGTAAATTTGCCTAAACAGGCTCGCAACAAGTGATATATTAACAGAAATGAATTCAGGATGCAAGAGGAAAATTATTTTTTTTCCATATTATGGAAGTCTTTGAGGGTATTCCATTTTTATTCAAAAGAGTATATAATAGCTATAACTGTGTCAAGTGAAGGAAAGGAGGACAGCTTATGGCAGGGAAGACCGCAGGAAAGAAGGGAAGTATCGCGATCAACAGGGTGGTGATCGAAGAATATGCCGGGCATGCGGCGTTGGATTGCTTCGGGATCGTCGGTATGGAATCGATCAGCATGAAGGACGGACTGACCAAGCTGTTAAAGGGGAATTCAGTCGGTAAAGGGGTAAATGTGATCATCGACGAGAATCATGAGCTGACCATCGATTATCATATCATTGTTGCTTACGGCGTCAGTATCCGTACCGTCGTAAACAATCTGATCAATACAGTGAAATACCAGATTGAGGATTATACTAACATGAAAGTGAAGGCCATTAACGTGTATGTTGAGGGCGTTCGTGAGATCGACTAAGGAGGATCTGACCTTTGAAAACCATTGACGCTTTGCTTATGCAAAGGCTATTCATAGCAGGTGCGAACAACCTGAGCAATAACAAAGAATATATCAATGAGCTGAATGTTTTCCCGGTTCCCGACGGAGATACGGGGACGAATATGACGCTTACGATCATGGCGGCTGCTGCAGATGTACAGAGTCAGACGAATCCCACCATAGATTCTCTGTCGAAGGCTATCTCAGGCGGTTCGCTTCGTGGTGCAAGAGGAAATTCCGGCGTGATCCTGTCCCAGTTATTCCGGGGATTCTGCAAGGATATCCGGGGGAAGCGGGAGCTGACGATGGTGGATATCGTATCCGGTTTTGAGCACGGCGTGGAAACGGCGTATAAGGCAGTCATGAAACCGAAGGAAGGAACCATCCTTACGGTGGCCCGGGGCATATCAGAGAAGGCCACGGAGCTGCTGATGGAGGATGAGGATTATCCCATCGTTGAGTTTGCCGAGAAGGTTGTTGCCTATGGAGAAGAGGTGCTGGAGCATACACCGGAGCTCCTTCCGGTTCTTGCAGAGGCGGGAGTTGTGGACTCCGGCGGACAGGGTCTGATCGAGATTCTGAAGGGAGTTCTGGCCGGCCTGAAGGGAGAAACGGTAGAGCGGCTGGATGCGGATCAGCCTGTGCGTCTGGCTCGTGGTGCGGGTGTTCTGGAGGAATATCCGAAGGCGAAGCCGGTTTACAATGCGGCCAGCGGAAAGGAAGATATCTCCACAGCGGATATTAAATTCGGATACTGTACGGAATTCATCATTCTTCTGGAGAAGGAGCTTCCGGATTCCGAGGTGGACAGGCTCAAGGAATACCTTCTTTCTATCGGTGATTCCCTGGTCTGTGTGGCGGATGAGGAACTGGTAAAGGTGCATGTGCATACCAACCATCCCGGTCTGGCCTTTGAGAAGGCTCTGGAATACGGTCAGCTGACCCGGATGAAGATCGACAACATGCGGGAGGAGCATTCCGAGCGTGTTGAACTGGAACAGCAGCGTGCGAAGGAGCAGGATGCGGCATTTAAGCAGATCAAGATGGAGCGAAAGGGATCGGAGAAGCCGGAAGTTACGAAGGCCCAGCCTCCGAAGGAGTACGGCTTTGTTGCGGTTGCGGTGGGAGACGGTCTGGTAAATATCCTGAAGGAGATCGGCGTGGATCATGTGATCTCCGGCGGTCAGACCATGAATCCCAGCACTGACGACATTCTGAGTGCCATCGAGCAGGTGAATGCAAAGCATGTGTTTGTGCTTCCAAATAATAAAAACATCATTCTGGCTGCAAATCAGGCGGCCAATATCTGTGACGGTAAAAAGGCGGTTGTGATACCCACCAAGACGGTTCCCCAGGGGATCAGTGCCATGATCGCATTTTCGGATGAGGCCGGACCGGAGGACAACCGGATGGCCATGGTGGCAGCTACGGATACTGTCAAAACAGGAGAGGTGACCTTCTCCGTACGGGATACCTCCGTGGAAGGAAAGGCGATCCTGAAGGGAGATATCATGGGCATCAACGATCAGGGCATCTCAGTGGTGGGAGCCGAGATCGCGGATGTGACGGAACGTCTGATCGATGATATGATGGATGAGGATGCAGGTCTGATCACGGTATATTACGGATCGGATACCTCGGAGGAGGAGGCGGAGACGCTGAACCGGAAACTCCAGGAGAAATATCCGGACGTGGAGCTGGACTTCCATAACGGAGGTCAGCCGATCTACTATTACATCGTTTCTGTAGAATAATGATACATAGAAGGGGGGCTGTCATGCAGCTTACAGATCCTGTGACATCCATTCGGGGGATCGGCGAGAAAACAGCGCTTTCCTTCCGGAAACTGAATATTCAGACGGTGAAGGATCTGATCGATACCTATCCCAGAAGATACCTGGGATACAGCGCACCGGTTCCCATCGCGGAGGCTCCGGAGATGGAGCGTGTCACGATCCAGGCTGTGGTCTGTACCTATGTTAAGGTTCAGAAGGGGCCGAGATATACCATCACAACGCTTTCGGCGGAGGACGGAAGCGGCAGTGTGGAACTGGTATGGTTTAACAGTCCCTATTTAAGAAGTACATTTCATAAGGGAGATACCTTCTGCTTCACCGGAGTTCTCAGGCGTAAGGGCAGAAGGCGTGTTATGGAGCATCCGGAGTACTTTACTCCGTATAAATATCAGGACATGCGCAGTGTTCTTCAGCCCATTTATCCGCTGACGGCGGGTGTGACCAACAATCAGCTGCGGAAGGCCGTGCATGAGGTTCAGCCCATGATCCGGACACTTCCGGATCCGCTTCCCGGCGAGCTATGCGCTGAGTATGAACTGATGCCCTACAGCCGGGCTGTGGAATCCATTCATTTTCCTAAGGATGAAAATATGCTCCGTCAGGCGGTACGAAGACTTGCTTTCGATGAATTCTACCGCTTTCTCTGTGATGTTCAGAAAATGCGGGAAGAAAATGTGCGGATGACTTCTTCCCACAGGATCAAGGACGAGGCGGTATCAAAGCTTCAGGGATTTCTGGCAGGACTGCCTTATGAACTGACGGAAGGCCAGAAGGAAGCGGTAAATGATGTGCTCCGGGATATGTCCGGCGGAATGGTCATGAACCGGCTGATCCAGGGCGATGTGGGCTGCGGCAAGACGATGGTTGCGGCAGCTTCCCTTTTTGTCACGGTAATGTCCGGATTTCAGGGGGCGCTGATGGTACCCACAGAGGTTCTGGCCATGCAGCACTATAAGGATCTGGAGCAGCTGTTCCGGCCTTATGGACTGCGGATCGCGCTTCTGACTGGCTCCATGTCGGTGCGGGAGAAGCGCGAGATCTACGAAGGGCTGAAGAAGGGTGAAATCCATGTGGTGATCGGGACTCATGCACTGATCCAGGAACGGGTGGAGTATGCTTCACTGGGGCTGGTGGTCA
Source organism: uncultured Lachnospiraceae bacterium (assembly GCA_902796375.1). GTDB lineage: Bacteria > Bacillota > Clostridia > Lachnospirales > Lachnospiraceae > Eubacterium_Q. Next base: position 3,527 of record CADBOW010000051.1, read on the forward strand.
CGGACGAGCAGCACAGGTTCGGCGTCCGCCAGAGAGAGCTTCTGGCTGAGAAGGGAGATCTGCCCCATGTGCTGGTTATGAGCGCAACTCCGATCCCGCGTACATTGGCGATCATTCTGTATGCGGATCTGGATATCTCTTTGATCCGGGAGCTTCCCGGAGGGAGAAAGAAGATCCTGAACTGTGTGGTGGGTACGGATTACAGGCCCACCGCCTATCAGTTTATCCGAAAAGAAGTGGAGAAGGGACATCAGGCCTATGTGATCTGTCCCAAGGTGGAGGATTCGGAAGGCGTGGAGCTGGAAAATGTGGTCTCCTATGCGGAATCACTCCATGAGATCTACGGTGAACGCCCGCGGGTTTCCTGTCTCCACGGCAGGATGAAGGAAGCCGAGAAACAGAAGATCCTGCAGGCATTTCAGGACAGAGAGATCGATGTGCTGGTTTCCACAACGGTCATTGAGGTAGGGATCAATAATCCGAATGCCACGGTAATGATGATAGAAAATGCGGAACGCTTCGGACTGGCCCAGCTGCATCAGCTTCGGGGCCGGGTCGGACGGGGATCGGATCAGTCCTACTGTATCATGATCAACGTAAACCGTACCGAGGAATCGAAGGAACGTTTGTCCGTGCTGGAGGAATCCAATGACGGATTTCATATCGCAGCTGAAGATCTGAGACTTCGCGGACCGGGAGATTTCTTCGGCGTGAGACAGAGCGGAGATATCATGTTCCGTCTGGCGGATATCTATCAGCACGCGGACATGCTCCGTATGGCGCAGGATGCGGTGCTGAAATACGGTATCGGCACGGAAAGAGGATAGAGAGAGGAAGAGAAAATGAACGAGGATAACGAGAAGAACGATATCGGCGGAAGCCCAAAGAAAGAGCAGCTGCCGCAGGTGCCGGAGACCTCCGCACCGGAGAAGGATACGGGAACGGATACCGAAGAGAATTCTGAAAAGGCTACCGGTAAGGATACCGGAAAGACGAACGGAAAAAGTGCCGGTAAAGGCGTGGGAAAGGGTGCCCGGATCGCCATCATCATCCTTGCGGTTCTGGTTGCAGGCCTTGTGGGTTATATTGTAACCGACAAAATGAGCAGCAAAAGCAAGGGGGACTCCTCCGATACGAACAGCACATCCGCAGTGACGGAAGCGGCAACCGGAGAAGGAGCGGGAACCGAAGGAAAGACCGAGGTCAGGACCGAAGGCGGTTCCGAGGCAGTATCGGAGTCGAAGACCGAAGCCGGGTCGGAAGCAAAATCGGAAACGAAGACCGAAGCCGGGACGGAATCCGGCAAGTCCGTTGAGACCAAAACCAGACCGGCGGTCTATGCAGAGGGGATGATCACGGCTTCCTGGGCCAACGGAAATACATTTGTCGTTCAATACGATGTGGATATAAAGAATCTGACAGCAGCTGATGTGAAGAACTGGGAGGTTCAGATCCCGGGCTATGTGAAGGCAAAGGTGGATCAGGGCTGGAGCGCGGAGTTCAAGCTGACACAGGATGTCCTTCATGCAACGGCAGTGGATTATACCGAGGTGATCCCTGCGAAGGGCAGCATAAACTTCGGAGTTCAGATCATTTTCCAGAATGAATCCGATTCCAGGGAAGTGAAGCTGGATCAGGCAAAGGTGCTTCTGGACGGGAAGGAGGTTACTGAGACCGTCGAGATCCCCACAGCTGCAAAGGTAGACAAGA
>CADBOW010000052.1 GCA_902796375.1 uncultured Lachnospiraceae bacterium
AAGCCCAATCATCACCGGAGTATAATCAAGGGGATATTTATCATATTTCCAAAATCTGACTACTATGTAATGTATAAGTGCCAGAACTATATAGGAAATCAATGTCGCAATTGCAGCCCCATACATGCCCCATCGAGGAATAAAAATAATATTCAAAATAATATTCCACACTCCTGCAACAGTTACCTTTTTTCCACATGAAGCAGTTTTGCATACTTCAAAATACAAAGAAGCGATGGATTTCCACCGCCCCTTAGTTCCATTATATTCTGCTTCGCGTCCTCATAACCTATTCACAGCTCTGCACGTCACCTTATCCGCCCAGCCGCACTTCGTGCGTCTGCCGCAGCTTCGCTGCTCTACGGCGGATCGGTTTCGTGCAGGACCTGCTTCGCAGGTTTGCGGCGATCGCAGAAGCTGTCCTACCCGTGCAAGCACGGTGGACTGCTTCTGCGATCGCCGCACTGTGAATAGGTTCAAGCTTCGTCACAATACACGCACCGGTATATCCTCTTCTCGGGGTCGGTGAGGCGGAAGATGTGGTCAACACCGGGTTCGATGGCTGTAATACAACGGGGGTTCTTGCATTTTTTGATATTGATCAGCTTCTTCGGCAGATCCACCTTCTTCTTCTCAACGGTTTCTCCGTCTTTGATTATGCTGACAGTAATATTCGGGTCTATGTATCCGATCACATCCAGGTCGATATCATAGCCTTCCTTATCCACCTTGATGATGTCCTTATTTCCCATCTTCTCGCTTTTCACTCTTTGGATGATGGCCACACTGCAATCCAGCTTGTTAAGGCCCAGATCATAGTAGATCTGCATACCCTTTCCGGCAGAAATGTGGTCCAGAACGATTCCATTTTGAATACTGTCTATCTTCATTCTCTCTTCCTTCCTTTCAGGACGAAATACTTCCTACACTCAGACACCGGGCCGGGCAGATCATAATCCCAGCAGATGCAGGATCAGTGCCTCCCGTACATATTTGCCGTAGAGCACTTGTTTGAAGTACAGCGCCCTGGGATCCCGGTCTACGGAGGTTGCGATCTCATTTACTCTGGGAAGGGGATGCAGGATGATCATATCATCCTTCGCCAGCTCCATTTTCTGTGTATCCAGAATATAGGTATCCTTCAACCGCACATAATCCGCTTCGTTGAAGAAACGTTCTCTCTGAACCCGGGTCATATACAGGATGTCCAGCTCCGGCATGGAATCCTCAAGGGACGTAACCTCCACATAGTCCAATCCCGCAGGCTCCAGCACTTCGGATATGATATAGTCCGGAACCTTCAGCTCCTCCGGTGAGATCAGTACAAAACGGATCCCCTTATATCGCGAAAGGGCCTTGATCAGGGAATGTACCGTGCGGCCGAATTTCAGATCCCCGCAAAGACCGATGGTAAAATGATCCAGCCTTCCCTTTTCACTGAAAATGGTCAGCAGATCCGTAAGGGTCTGGGTGGGATGGTTATGGCCTCCGTCACCCGCATTGATGATGGGAACCGGAGAATAGAGACTTGCCAGCATGGGCGCGCCCTCATTCATATGCCGCATGGCGATCACGTCCGCAAAGCAGCCAACCACGCGAACCGTATCCTCAACGCTCTCTCCCTTTGCAACAGAGGAGGAGGATGCCTCCGAGAACCCCAGAACCTGTCCCCCCAGCTCGATCATAGCCGCTTCAAAGGACAAACGTGTTCTGGTACTGGGCTCGTAAAACAGTGTTGCGATCTTCTTTCCCTTGCACTTCTCCGCATACTGCTCCGGATGAGCCATAATATCCTGAGCCCGGTGTAAAATACTGCAGAGATCCTCTTCACTTAAGTCCATAGGATCGATCAAATGTTTCATTTTCTCATTCCTCCTGTAGATAATCTGTCCGAGTGACAGGTCCCTTTCAGGCAATGCCTGCAGGGAAACACACGAGCAGGTTCGTCAGCAAATGCCAACGAACCTGCGCATGATCATGATTTTAATAAAGTATACATAACCGCCTTCTCAGCATGACGGCGGTTCTCAGCCTGATCCAGAATGTGAACCATATGCTTCTTCTCGATCTCTTCCGAAATCTCAAATCCCACATGCATCGGCATGTCATGGAATACAATGGCCTTGCTGTCGCCGATAAAATCAGCATTCAGCTGATAGGGCATCATTTTCTTCATCAATTCCGCTTTCCGATCCTGATATGCAGGGTCGTTAAAGAATTCCATATCAAGCCAGGTGTCTGTGTAAAGGACATCCATATCCTCCACATAACGCTTCACCTCTTCAATGGGAAGTGCGGTGTCCAGCTCCACATAATGTCCGGATGCAGCGGCCTCCTCATAGAATTCCGGCCCGCAGACCGTATCATTCACCAACGGTGTAAGTCCGAACAGCGTCCCCTGTCCCACCTTGGAGAAGAATTCCACCAGAGAATTGAATACATTATTCTTCGCTCCGATATACATGAGCCGTACATCCAGAGTGCCGAATTTCTCAAGAACCGTCAGCATGTCCGCCAGGATCTGGCAGGGATGATAGGAATTGTCACATCCGTTGATGAAAGGAACCGTAACATTTTCTCCGAAAAGCTCCACGGTCTCATTTCGAACCAGTCTGGCCATGATGATATCCACATTCCGACATACATATTTGATCTCGGATACAGGCTCTCCCAGCACGAAATTCGAATCACGCCACAGCTGATTGAAATACGATCCGCCCATCTCCGTGATCCCTGTCGTAAAGGAGAGAAATGTCCTTGTGGAGGTCTTCTCAAACAGAGTATAGAGCTTCTTCCCCTCCAGCGCATGCGCATATTTGTCAGGGTCCTTCTTTATATCCATGGCAAGCTTCAGGATTTCCAGCAGTTCCTCGGCTGTGAAATTCTTGAAATTCAGCATATTCTTCATGGCAGGGTCGTTCCTTTCCACATGTTTATTACCTTCACAAGTTTATCACATCTGAAATCGAAACTCAAGGACAGCTTGGGATTCCTGGCCCGTTTCGGAACCGAAGATCCGCCATCATTTCTTATATCCCTTCGAGTTAAACTTATATTTCTTTCCGTCGATGATCAGGGTCCGGCTTTTGGCAAACCATCCTTCCGTGTTCCCGTACCACCTGCCTCCCTCATCCACTCTCCAGGAGGATCTGGCCATCTTTTTCCGGGTGCCGTCCGCCTTCAGCCAGTAGCCGTCCACAAACTGCGACACGGTCATGGCGCCGCCGGTCTTGAAGTAATAATACTTTCCGTCGATCTTCTTCCATCCGGTCCGCATCACTCCGTTCTTTCCGAAGTAATATTTCTTCCCGTCGATCTTCTTCCATCCGGTCCGCATCACTCCGTTCTTCCCGAAGTAATATTTCTTCCCGTCGATCTTCTTCCATCCGGTCCGCATCACCCCGTTCTTCCCGAAGTAATACTTCTTTCCGTCTATGCTCTTCCAGAGAGTTACCTTCTCCCCGTTATCATTGTAATAGTATCGGTTGCCGTCCGTCACATGCCATCCTGCCGCCACCCGGATCAGCTTCACATCCACATCCAGCCAGAGATCATTCCCGCCGCTCCCATCGGCGTCTTCATAGCTGTAGCTGAGGATCTTCTCAAACAGAGAACGCTTCCCCTTCTGAACCGCTCTGAGTAGGTACGGATTCCCGGAAATATTCAGCTTCGTCAGCGAATTACTGAAGCAGTACAGGCGGTACATGTTCTTCGCACCGCTTACGTCCAGTTCCTTCAACTGATTCCCGTAGCATTCCAGGATCTCCAGAGACGTATTTCTGCCGATATCCAGGGTCTTCAATCCGTTCTCCGCGCACTCAAGATACGTGAGACCTGCATTTCCTTCGAGCTCCAGCTCTTCCAGCTGATTATAGCCGCAGCTGAAATGAACCAGATACGGATTGTTCTTCACGTTCAGTTCTTTCAGCTGGTTGGAATAGCAGTCCAGCATGGTCAGCTTCCCGTTCCGCGTCACATTCAGGGAGACCAGCTGATTTTCCCTGCAGAAAAGCCGCTCCAGCTCGGGATTACCGCTGACATCCAGCTTTTTGATCGCATTCTCTCCGCAATTCAGTCCCACCAGGGATGGGAAATATTCCAGTCCCGAAAGGCTGGAGATGGCCATCAGCCTGACATCGATCTCCTTCACGGCTTCTCTCTCCGCCCGGCTCAGGGATCCGTCCTTATCCGCATCCAGCGCTTTGGAAATATAGGAACGGAAATTCCCATCCGGAAAATGCGCCGCATCGATCCCGATGGTCTCCTCCTCCGCATAGGATGAGATGGTTGCGGAAGAAAGGAAAAATGCGAAAATGATCAGGCCGCCCGTCACCAGGAACGGCAGAAACAGTCTTGATAATCTATCTCTCATTCAAAACCTCTTTTCTGTACTGAATACAAAACGCTGTTCAAAAGGAATAGTATCACAGTCAATGCCGAAACTCAACACCGTCACCGGGTCAGTCACTGCCAGGTAACGTTGTACGATTCT
>CADBOW010000053.1 GCA_902796375.1 uncultured Lachnospiraceae bacterium
GTATTCTATTTCGCAATCTTTTACCGGCCGCTGCGGCTGCTCGACCGGATGCTGGCGGGGGTTGTTTCGGAAATGCCTGAGGCCATGTTCTTCTTTGATGCCGAAGGCAACTGTGTCTGGGCAAATACCAAGGGACACGACCTGGCTAAAGTGGAGAATGAAGAGTATGAAAATGTACTGACTGAGCTTGAACTGCTTTTCGGGGATCTCAGGATCACAGATCCGGACTGGTCTTCCAAAAAGGTTATCGATACCGGCGAAGATTTCCGGTATTACACACTGGAGAAGCACACCCGGTTCAATGCAAATGAAAAGCCGGAAGCGTATTATCTCACCATCAGGGATACCACGGAGGAGCAGCTTGCCCTGAAGCGTGATCTTTACAACGCGGCACATGACAAACTGACCGGGCTCTACACCAGAGAGTATATGTATCAGGAAATCCAGAAAATGGTGAAGCAGAATTATGCCACCGAGTATCTGGTGATCTTTGTTGATGTCAATGAATTCAAGATCGTAAATGATATCTTCGGCACGGAATTCGGTGATTATGCGATTAAATGTGTGGCGGAGCTCATCCGGAGTTACATGGATCGTTCCTGTGTTTACGGCCGTCTTGCGGGAGATACTTTCGGTATTCTTGTTCCGAAAGGACTTTTCCATCAGGATAAAATGGAAGCAAGGCTTGCCGGTTTTGTGGTGAATGACGGAACGAGGGAACATCATATTCTGATCCATTTGGGCGTTTATGAAGTTCAAGACAGAGATATGGATGTCTCCGTCATGTTTGACCGCGCACATCTGGCTCTTTCCACCATTAAGGGAGACTATCAGCGTCATATCGCGATCTATGACGATGAGATGCGGAAGAAAGTGCTCTGGGATCAGCACATTTCCAATCAGCTGCATGAAGCAATTGAGCAAAAGCAGATACAGCCTTATCTGCAGCCGATCATGAATCCTGATGGCAAGGTGATCGGTGCAGAGGCACTGGTTCGCTGGATACATCCTGTGGATGGATTCCTGTCCCCGGGTGCATTTATCCCGGTATTTGAGAAGAACGGCATGATCGCCGAAGTGGATAAATATATGTGGCGCAGCGCCGCCGAACTGCTGGCAAAATGGGGAGAGAAGCGCAAGGACCTTTTTATCTCCGTCAACATTTCCCCGAAGGATTTCTACTTCATGAATGTGAAGGAAGAGATCATGGCTATTGTTAAGGAATACGGGATCGATCCCAGGAGACTCCGGCTGGAGATCACGGAAACCGTCATGATGACGGATATCGAAAATCGTATCAAGATGATCGATGAACTCCGGGATGCCGGATTCATCGTGGAAATGGATGATTTCGGAAGCGGTTATTCTTCACTGAACCTGCTGAAGGATATGCCGGTGGATGTGATCAAGATCGATATGATGTTCCTCCGCAAGTCCGGAAATAATCCGCGAGCGGAGATCATCATTCATAACATTATCGAACTTACCGAGGATCTGAAGATCGTGTCCCTTACGGAAGGCGTGGAGACCGAGGAACAGTATCGCATGCTTGCGGATATGGGCTGCAATATGTTCCAGGGATACTACTTCGCACGCCCCATGCAGATCGAAGGCTTTGAGGCGTTCTGTGATACGCATGGGTGATGGGCGGAGCCTGCGGGGACGGTTCTTGGTTGAACCGGGGTGAACTCCAAGGGGACGGTTCTTGGTTGAACCGGTACAGAGAAGAATTTAAGGGTAGGGACGATTCCGTTCAACAAGAACCGTCCCCATGAAAAATGAACCGTGGAAAAGCCTACGGGGACGGTTCTTGGTTGAACCGTTACAGAAAAGAATTAAAGGTGGGGACGCAACCGTTCAACAAGAACCGTCCCCATCGCACAAAAGGCAGAGAGAATGGACAGAAAACTACTACGCAGCAGAAATACAGCAGACATCAACCGGGTTGCAGCCCGGTGTCTTCGCGTGGTCGTTTATTTCCTGGTCCTTTATTATGCTTATCTTATGATGATCCGGGATTACGATCCCTGGATCATTTCCGTGAGCTTCGGAATCTGCATCATCGTGGCGCTGATCCCGGCAGTACTGGTCTCCGTCTTTAAGAAGGAGGAGAAGAGCTATACCAAGCATGTGGTGATCTGGAGCATGGTGATCGTA
>CADBOW010000054.1 GCA_902796375.1 uncultured Lachnospiraceae bacterium
GAGAGAAACCCACCTCCAACTCGATGTCGCGTTGGCCGGCAAATACTCGTGCAAGCACGATTGCTTGCCGGCCGTATCGCGCAAAAAATCCCTGGCCTGCCTTACGGCAGGTCAGGGACGATTGATCGCGGTTCCACCCTGATTGAAGAGAACCCAGTCCTCTTCCACTTCATTCTGCCTTTCACGGAGCAACCCGTACCGGTTCGCCGGTCTCTCCGAGGTGGTAACCCTGCATGCTGCGCGGAACATTTTCAGCCGGGATGTTCCTCTCTGTCAGGTCGCAGCCGGATTGCAAAGCCTTGTCCTCATCAACGATTTCTGATGTCACCGATTATAAGTCAGCAACGTAAAAAAGTAAAGATTTATTTTTATCCTACTTCTTCTCCGTGGTTGTCTCAGCCTTCTTCTCTGTTACGGCTTCCGTCTTCTTCTCTGTTTCAGCTTCCGGTTCTTCTTCTACTTCCTCTTCCACATCATCATCCGAATCGTCAATGACCTCGGGATCATCCTCGTCAATGATCTCGAAATCATCATCGCTGATATCCACGTCCTCTACGTCATCTTCGTCCTCAATGATCTCCACATCGTCGTCATCGATGGCCTCCACATCTTCGTCGCCCTCAATGACCTCTACCTCTTCCTCATCAAGGTCATCCACATCATCTGCCGGTCCCTTGGAATCATTTCCATCTACCGGCTTCTGGTCATCATCCGACTTCTTCGTCTTATCAGCGGAGTCTGTCTTCTTCTCATCGCTCTTATCGTCCTTCTTGGTCTCGGTGGTATCCTTCTTGTTCTTCGTGGTCTTTGCGGCTTCTGTGGTAGCTTTTCCGGCCTCGGTCGCCTGAGTTGTTCCTGCGGTTGATGCAGCCTCGGAACTGTCTTTCTTGTCTCCGCACGCGCAAAGCGAAAGCGAAAGTGAAAGAGTGAGCATTGTTGTGATTAACAATTTCTTGGTCTTCCTGATCATGAGTTTTTCCTTCCTTTCTCTGATAAAATAATGTCTCTGATCACTTCCCCCGCCAGAATCAGACCTGCCACGGCCGGAACATACGCTATGCTCCCGGGCACATCCTTCCTGCCTTTGTACACTCCCTCTGCCTTATCTTCCCCTCCGGCTCCAGATGTCGCTCCTTCTCCCGAAGCGGCCGGACGTACCGGTTCTTCCGTGGAATATACCACCTTCAGATGATCGATCCCCCGTTTTCTGCACTCTCTCCGCATGACCTTCGCCAGCGGACAGACCGAGGTCTCGTACAGATCTGCTACACGGAATGCTGTGGGATCCAGCTTGTTCCCTGCACCCATCGCGGATATGATCGGAACCCCCGCTTCCTTCGCCCGAAGGATCAGCAGCAGCTTCGCGGTTACGGTATCAACCGCATCCACTACATAATCATATTCGCTCAGATCAAACTGATCGGCGGTTTCCGGAAGATAGAATACATCATTACACGTAACTTTGCAAGCAGGATTTATCTCCCGGATCCTCTGTGCCGCCACCCGGGTCTTCGACTGGCCGACGGTACTCTGCAGCGCGATGATCTGCCGGTTGAGGTTCGTCAGGTCCACCTCATCCTTATCACAGAGATCGATGGCTCCGATCCCGGACCTGGCCAGTGCCTCCACCACGTACCCGCCGACACCTCCGACACCGAAGACCGCCACCCGGCTCCGGGAAAGCTTCTGCATGGCCTCCTGACCCAGCAGTCTTTCGGTACGTGAAAATCTGTTATCTGCCGAACTTTGTTTCTCCATACGTTTCTCCGAGCCCGCCGGATCATTTCAGATCCTGCCGGGCTTCCTCCTTCACCTGTTCATCCGCCGGTTCTCTTCCGATCTTCCATTCGATCAGGATCAGGGTCCCCAGCATCAGGACGATCGCGATCCCCAGGGACAGCCATGCATTTTCCAGAAATCCCGATATCACATAGGAAACCGCGGAAACCGCCGCCACAGTCAGCGCATAGGGAAGCTGGGTTGAAACATGGTTCACATGATTACACTGGGCCCCCGCGGATGCCATGATCGTGGTATCCGAGATCGGCGAGCAGTGATCTCCGCAGACAGCTCCTGCAAGACAGGCTGCTATGGACATCACCATCATTTCCCCATGATCAAATACTCCCAGCACAATGGGGATCAGGATCCCGAAGGTTCCCCAGGAGGTTCCGGTGGCAAATGCAAGTCCAAGTGCTACCAGGAAGAGCACCGCGGGAAGCACTGCCTGAAGCGCCAGCGCCGAACCGCCCACCAGATCCGCCACAAATATCTTCGCTCCCAGAAGGCCGGTCATACCGGAAAGCGTCCATGCCAGAACCAGGATCAGGATCGGTGCAACCATGGCTACGAAGCCCTTCGGAATGCATAGCATGAACTCCTTGAAGGAGATCACATTTCTGTACATGTAGTAGAAGAATGTAAAGAGAATGGCGATAAATGCACCATATACCAGACCCACGGACGCGTCCGCATTTGCAAAGGCATCGATAAAGCTCTCTCCGCTGAAGAATCCGCCGGTATAGATCATTCCCAGGATGCAGCCTCCGATCAGAACGATCACAGGAAGCAGCAAATCCAGCACATGGCCCTTCGGATTTCCCTCATTTGCATTCTCATTCATCTCAGGGCCGGTGGTGAAAAGATCCCCCTGAATGGCATTCATCTCATGTCTCTTCATCGGTCCGAAGTCAACACGACGAACCGTGATATAGATCATCATAACAATTGTCAGGATCGCATAGAAATTATACGGGATCGTCTGTAAAAAAGTCTGAAATCCGTTGATCCCGGAATCGTCCGGAACGGAGGAGGTTACCGCTGCCGCCCAGGAGCTGACCGGAGCTATGATACAGATGGGAGCAGCCGTCGCATCGATCAGATATGCCAGCTTGGCACGGGATACCTTATGCCCGTCGGTCACCGGACGCATAACGCTTCCCACGGTCAGGCAGTTGAAATAATCATCCACAAAGATCATTATACCCAGCACGATGGTTGCAAGCTGCGCGCCGATCCTGGTTTTGATGTGACTCTTGGCCCATCGTCCGAAGGCTGCGGACCCGCCGGCCTGATTCATCAGTGCCACCAGAACCCCCAGAAGCACCAGGAACACCAGAATACCTGCATTCGAGGAATCGGCGATCTTCGGGATCATTCCCGCCGGGGACCCGTCCTCATCGTGAAACCGTCCGAACAGCAAGGTTTCGATGGCATATTCCAGGTCGAAGTTGGCATAGAGCAACGCTCCCGTGATAATACCGATAAACAGGGAGGAATAGACCTCCTTTGTGACCAGCGCCAGAAGGATAGCGATCAGCGGGGGTACCAGAGAAACCCATGTGGCAAAGTATTTGCTCTGGTAATCCTCTCCTACTACCAGTTCTGTATTCAGGGTGTATACCACAATAACGATCAGCGACAGAAGGATCGCAGTGATCCCGATATTCTTTATCAGCCGTTCATTCTTCATTCTGTCTTTCCTTCTTTCATGGTGTCATTCTTCTCCGGAGCCTGTTCCCGAAGTTTCTTCATCTGCTGTCCTGCTGTGAGACTCAGTGCAAGCCTTCTGGGGAGCAGCCGCCCTCCCAGAACGGCCGCCTTGATGGTAACCGTAGGAACGATGACCACCTTCCGCTTCTTCATCCCGCGAAGTGCGGTTTTCACGCATTTCTTCGGCGTGATCCCCTTCAACGCAAACTGCACCTCGGCCACCTTGTTGAACTCGGTATCCACCGGTCCGGGGCAGAGGCATCCCACATAGATCCCGCTGTTCTTACGCCGAAGCTCTTCGGCAACCCCCTGTGTCAGACTTGCCACATAGGCCTTGGTCGCATAATATGTGGCCATATAAGGTCCCCCGGGAAGCAGTCCTGCCGAAGATGCCACATTCAGAACAGCTCCCTGATCCTTGCTGCTCATTTCGCGAAGGGCCATCTTCATCAGTGTATGCATGGCATAAACATTTACGTCGATCATCTGCTGCTCCCGTTCCAGTTCCGTCTCCGAAAATGCGCCGGCCAGCCCGAAGCCCGCATTATTGATGAACACATCCACCGTATGCTGCTTCATCCATACCTCCAGCCTGCTGCGGCCCTCCGCAGAAGCCAGATCCGCCGCCAGGACATCACATTCTTTGACTCCCTCGGCCTGCAGCCTCCATTTCAGAAAGAGCAGACGTTTCTTCCGACGAGCCACCAGAAGCAGCGGATATCCCTGCCCCGCCAGCTGCCTGACAAATTCCAGTCCGATCCCGCTGCTGGCACCGGTTATCACAGCCCAGCCTTTTTCTCTTTTCTTCATATACCGTTTCTCCCTTCCCCGAATTCCGGACGATCAGTGTAACACCTTTCCTATAAACTCCTTCAACCGTTGATTCTTCGGATTGGTAAATATCTCCGAAGGGGGTGCATCCTCCTGGATCAGTCCCTGATCCATGAAAATGACCCGATCCGACACCCCCATGGCAAATCCCATCTCATGGGTGACCACCACCATGGTCATCCCGCTGGATGCAAGATCCTTCATGATCTTCAGCACCTCGCCCACCATTTCCGGATCCAGCGCGGAGGTGGGCTCATCAAACAGCATCACATCCGGCTTCATGGCCAGTGACCGTGCAATGGCCACACGCTGCTGCTGCCCGCCGGACAGCTGCGCCGGATAATTTCCCGCCTTGTCAGCCAGTCCCACCAGCTCCAGAAGGCGTTCCGCTTCTTTCTTTGCTTCCTCCCGGCTCATCCGTCCCAGCTTCACCGGTGCCAGCATGATATTATCCAGCACCGTCATATTCTTAAACAGGTTGAACTGCTGAAAAACCATGCCGATCCTTTCCCGGATCCGGTTCTGCTCCGTCATGGTCTTTCCCGTCAGCTCCTGTCCTTCGAAAATGATGCTCCCGCTGTTCGGAGTCTCCAGAAGATTCATGGACCGGATCAGGGTGGACTTGCCGCAGCCGGAGGGCCCGATCACCGAGATCACCTCTCCCCGGTGGATCTCCAGGTCGATCCCCTTCAGGATCTCCAGTCCGTCGAAGGATTTCCTCAGTCCCTTCACGGAGATCAGCACTTCATCGGATATGGTTTTGTTCCTACCGCTCATTCTTCTTCAGCCTCCTCTCCAACCAGGATACAAATGTGCTGAGCAGCATCACAAGGATCAGATAGATCAGTGCGACTGCCAGAAGCGGAAGCAACGGTTCATAGGTAATGCTTCGGATGATCTCACCGCCCTTGGTGAGATCCTGCAATCCGATATAACCGGCTATGGACGTTTCCTTCAGAAGCGCAATGAATTCATTTCCGATGGCAGGAAGGACATTCTTCAATGCCTGGGGGATAATGATGTTATTCATCATCACGAAATAGCTGAGTCCCAGACTTCTTCCGGCCTCAAACTGCCCCTCATCGATGGACATGATACCGGACCGGATCACCTCACAGAGATATGCCGAGGAGTTCAGTCCGAATGCAATGATGGCCACCAGGATCTTACTGATATCCATAGATGCGAAGATCACGAAATAAATGATCAGCAGCTGAACCATCATCGGCGTTCCGCGGATCACGGTCACATACAGCTTTACAAGAAAATTCAGCACCTTGCAGCTGCCGTTTTTATCATGGGCCACCCGCACCAGAGCCATCACGAAACCGATGATGACTCCGATCAGGATCGCCACAATGGTAATGATAATGGTGTTGAGCAGTCCCTGAAGCAGGAACTTCCCGCGGCCGTCCTTTATAAAATTATTGTACAGCTTGGTCCATAAGCTGTTTGCTTCACGAATAGCCTCATCATCCCGGACGATGACCACCTGTTTGGATATGGTATAGGGCTCGGAGAAATTGATCTGCTGCTTTCTCTCATCCGTAATCGTGAAGCCTGCCAGACCGATATGTGCCTTTCCGGAGCCTACGGCATTGATGATGGAATCGAACTCCATGTCATTGATCACCAGGATCCGGCCAAGCTTATCCGCGATGGCCCGGGCGATCTCCACATCGATACCCACGACCCTGCCGTCCTCATAGAATTCATATGGAGGAAACTGGGCATTCGTCGCCATGATCAGCTTCTCCCCGTCTATCACCTTCTGAATGTAGGTATATGGCTTCGTCTCTCCGGAGGCTTCATCCGGGATATAATTGTCAATGATCTTCTGAATGGTCCCATCCTTCTTCAGCTCCTGCAATGCGGTATTTACCTGATCCAGCAGCTCTTCATTTCCCTTTGCGATCACCGCCGCATAGTCCTCCAGGGTGAACTCCTCTTCCAGAATACGAAGCTCCGGATTCTCACGGATATAGGCCTTCGCCGGCTGTTCATCTATGATCACACAGTCGATCTTTCCCTGTTTCAGGGAAGACACGGCGTCTGCCCCCTTCGGATAGCGCTCTATGGAGGTTCCTGCATCATCTCCTTCATAATCCGATGCATAGATATCCCCTGTGGTTCCCAGCTGGACGCCTATGATCTTCCCTTCCAGATCATCGATGCTGAATACCTTATTTTCGGGCACCTCATTCTCGCCGCAGGACACAAGTCCCACCATTCCCAGGACAAGAAAGCCGAAAACCAGTATTCTTTTCCATATTCCCCTCATTTTGATTTCCTTTCTTTGTTTCCGTGATTTTCCCGTTGCCCGGATCACTTCCGGTATTGTATGATATTATTCGGAAACGGTTCTATTTTATAATAATCGGTCCTAAAATACTACCCATTTCTTTCGTCCTGAAACATACCAGTAAGAGAAAAACGGAGAATGCATATGGCAGAACAGTTATTTACGATCCCGGTCAACGAAGCATTTGAAGGCGGCTCCGAATGCCCCTTCTGTGAAATGTATCACAACATAGAGAATTCCTCCATCGAGTTTACACTGGGACCCAGTTACATGGAGGATGACAACCGGGAGGTCACGGACCGCCTGGGCTTCTGCTCCGTCCACATCCGTCAGCTCTATGCCAGAAAAAACAGGCTGGGGCTGGCTCTCATGATGAACACTCACATGAACAAACTTCTGAAGGATCTCAGATCCGCGGCTGATCAGGGCCCCGGGGAACGGGGCGGCTTCCTTTCGAAAAAAACGGGAGAAGCTCCCGTGGTAAAGCTGATCCGTACGGTGGAGCGCTCCTGCTTCGTATGCGACCGGATCACCCCGGTATTTGACCGGTATATCGATACCTTCTTCTATCTCTGGAAGAAGGATCCTGAATTCAAAGACAAGGTGGCCGGCTGTAAGGGCTTCTGTCTCTCCCATTACGGCCGTCTGTATGAGGAAGGCGTAAAGCGACTGGGAAAGCAGGATGCCGATGCACTCCTGGAGATCCTGAACCGGGTCTTCTTTGAGAATCTGGAGCGTGTCAATTCCGACACCTCCTGGTTTATAGACAAATTCGATCATCGGAATCAGGACAAGCCCTGGAACAATTCCCGGGATGCTCTCCCCCGGGCGATCACGAAGGTAAATTCCGAGATCGTCGACGGTGAATAAGACTGCGGATCCCCAGCAGGATCAGCAGACCCGCCAGAGCTCCCAGACTGTCCACTCCCACATCGAAGAGTCGTCCCGCACGACCGGGCACAAAGATCTGATGAAGCTCATCCGTTCCGGCATACAGAACTGCCAGAATCCAGGCGGTGAGATACCTTCTCCGCCCCTCGCTTTTCAGAGCCCCGAAGAGAAGCAGCGCAAGCACGGCATATTCCGTTGCATGGGCTGCTTTTCTTATGGGATATTCAATCTTCTCCGCATAGGCCTTCTGTTCTTCCGAAGACCATTCGTCGAAATCCGAATGCAGCAGATGTCCGATCATCCTCCCCGCCCAGTTACTGGTTTCCGATGACTTCGTACCATCGGCAGCCGAGAAGAGAAAGATCACCGCCATCCACAGGATCACCAATCCCCTGAAAATATAGATTCTTTTTTGCGACCATTGTTCCATGGATGTATTATAGCATGATTTACGAGAAAAAAAAGGAGGACATCTTTCTCGGGTAGATGTCCTCCGAAATATCTTATGAAGTTGTATTTGCGAACCCACCAGGCCTTCCGCCAACGAGCGGATCCACATCTGATTATCCGTACAACCCTTACCTGCGTTCCCGTACCTACTGTGATACCAATCACCGCCACTTGCTGTTTCTACATGATATATCTATACAGCTTCTTCCATCCTACGACGTCTGTACCTACCGGTTTCCAGGACGCTTATCGGTAAAATCAGGTTGCCACATCCACAAGCTACTAAACATGCAATTTCGCATCTTGTATTTTTGACTTGCTGAAAAAAAGTTTCGAATTGGCTGATCCAGTTTGTTTCGAATCAAGAGAATCCTGCCTGTTGCAGGTGGTGGTATAAACCACTCTGAATATATCAACCATCCAGATCTGAAATAAGGAATTGTATAAAACCCTTCATCCGGAACCCGGGATCTCTTACCGCTTGCTCCATCTCCGGCCACCGGAGACTGCATCCGAAACTCATTCGGCCGCCTTATCTACCTTCCTTTCCTCCTTATTTACCCCGCACCAGCCGGGGTAGCGCTGCAGTGTCGCTGCAGCAGGTCTTCACTCGTTCAGTGTAGATTCATTATATACCAATTTGTTTGACATGTCAATACAATTTGGAAATATTTTCAATTAATTTGTATGATGTTGTTCCATTTGTCTGACTATTATATACAATTCAGAAAAATGATACACCACTCAATTCACTCCGCTTTTCTTCTTGATCACCAGTTCACGCTCTCCGATGGTGTCCTGAAGCAGCCCGCGGATCAGCTTCTCCGCCTGTTCCTCTGATTTCTTCTTCAGTGAATCCATATCCGCATTGTTCTTCACATCGCTTTCCGCCGTTGCGATCGCCTGAGTCACATCGCTGTTGTCTCTCCAGTTGAAGATGGCAAAGCTCTCGTCATAGAAGTCTATGGTATTGGGATCCACATTTGTAGCCAGAATCTCCGCCTCCGGAAGTGTCACCTCCACGGATCTGCCCGATACCTTCACTTCGATCTTGGAGAAATCAATCCCGGCCCGAACCGTCGCCGTATACTTCATGGTGAAGCCCTTCTTCGTGAGAAACGGGATGGATCCGTCTTCATAGGTCACCAGACCCGTATAGGTCAGCTCGGCGGTGGTCAGCTCGCTGGCCACATCCAGCTTTCCGGTAATATAATCTGCAGTGATCTTCGGCTCACTTTTTCCGAACAGGAAGGTCTTCAGCCATACACCGCCCATGATCAGAGCCACCGCAAGGGCGATCAGAATGATCGTTCTGGTCATCTGGTTGAGACTGGACCACCATATTCTGCGTCGTTCTGCTCTTTCTGTACGTTCACTCCTCATCCTTCACCTCTCCATTCTGATGAACTCTGGTCAGCAGCTCATCCAACCGATTTTTTGCAACATGAAACTCTTCTTCCGTTATACATTCCCCGGAGAATCCCGCCTGCTCCAATGTACGGATCAGATCCTCCAGCGTCTCCGTGTTCACTCTTCTTCCGTCGACCCGGACAGGTTCCCGATAGACCATCCACCGGCTGTCCGGAACCATTGCACCTCTTCTCCTGTCATAGAGGTATTCCAGGGTCTCACGATAATTCACACAATTCTGCAGACCCTTATCTCTCTTCCTTCGCCTTCTCGCCCTGCCGTAATACAGCACCAGCTTCTCCGACCAGTCTCCAGAATGGTAATCCCTGTGATACCGGATCACCGGAAGCAGCCGGATGATCAGGAAGATCAGTGTGGCCAGAACGATACCGCCCAGGATCACATATGCCACGATCCGCATGGTATCTTCTCCGATGGCGATCCGGAAACCGCCTCCGCCGCCATTGGAATTATCCGCATTATCCTCATCTCCGTCACCGAAAATGTTACTGAAGTTCTCCCAGAAGGAGGACGTTCCGTCATCCGAATCAATGGTGGTGGACGGCGTAACCTCCGCTACAACCCATCCCTTGCCCTTCACGTAGATCTCCACCCAGGCATGTGCATTGGCGTCCGTCGCATTTATGTTAACCACCGCCGTACGACCAAGCTCATTGTATCCGTCATAGAAGTCCTCGTACTGCTCACCCTCCACCAGATCTCCACGGCTGAGGATCTGTGAATAAGGCAGTGCATATCCCTCACAGTATCTGGCCGGGATCCCGATCTTACGGAAGGCCAGTGTGGCAGCACTTGCAAAATGTGCACAGTAGCCCTTCCGGTTCGTAGACAGGAAATAATTGATGAAGTCCGCTCTCCAGGGAGTCGCCCCCGGACGGATCGTATAGGGGATCTCTCTTTCATAATAATCGCTCAGCTTTTCAACTGCAAGCATAGGATCATCTTCTACACTCATTCCGGCTGCCCGTACCAGCCGGCTGATCTCCTGATCATTGGCCTCGGGCACATCCAGATAGTGTTCGGCAGCCGCCACGGAATCCTCCTCCAGAAGCTCTCCGTCAAGCAGCGGATAATATACCACTTCCTTTGAGTTCCTTACCAGGAGTTCTCCCGGCACCTCCTGGGTATAATATGGCATGTAATTCTGCTGGGGCGCAGCCACATTTTTCAGGATCATCCGGCCCTTCGCCGTCTTGTCCTTCCCGGCTTCATATGCCTTTTTAAGCGCCTCCGCCTCATAATAATTCTGTTCCTGGGAGTTGATATAATTCTCCGGCTGGACCCAGTAATTCTCACCGGGAACATATCTCTGTCCAATCAGATTCTTAATATAAAGTGTATCATAAGAATATGGCGTAAATGTGACATTCAGATCCGGCTGATAATCCAATCGGATGGAGGACACGCCTCCCAGAGTACCGCTGGCCAGACCGCCGTCATTGGGATACCAGTTCCAAAGGCCGGCGAAGCCAAGCATGATCACATTCTGGATCACTTCCTTTGTGGCCTCTTTATACTCATTCTTCGAACGATAGTAATCATACTGACTTCTGGGGCGGATCAGATTCACCGTGGTGGCGATCCCCAGCACAAGCAGGAGTGTCAGAAGCATTCCCTGTCTTAAGGATTTGAAATCCAGTCCGTAGGACAGACCCCACTTTCGTCGTTTGAAGATATGATCGTTTCTGCTGAGGTAGAAATGCCGTCCGCACTTCAGAACATAGGTCATGGACAGTCCCGCGATCAGCATCAGGGAGTATATGAGCTCCGGTTCCTTCTCCATATACAGAGCGATCAGATTTACGGTCACTCCCAGAAAAGCGGCGATCATGTACCGGGCCCGGCGCAGGATATAGTTATTCAGAAGAATATTCACAGCGATACCGATCAAGGTCACCGCCACGGTCACCGCCGCGTAGCGGTTGCTGATCCGCTCGTTGTAATGCTGCAGACCTTCCGTCCGGAAGTACATGGCAGCATATTCATTTGTATCATTCACAATGGCATAGAATCCACTGTTGATATAATCCCGGAATGCAAACAGCAGCAGCGCATACAGACTGAAGAAGATCAGATAGCCCAGGTTCTCCGATTTCCAGCTGTGATACAGGCAGGCACAGAGGATCGCCGTGGTAAAGATCACCACATGGAAAATGAGCTCAGAGAAAAGGATCTCCATCGCCGACAGGTAGCTTCCGATGGCGCCGGCGGTGATCAGATAGACGATGACGCCCTTGATGATCAGCGTCCAGTACCTGTTCTCGGAGATCTGATAAACCGACTGATCGATGGTCACGCCCTCTGCCAGAGGAACCTCTCTCAGATCCTCATCCAGCCATGCAGAACGGCGGAGCTTCCTCTTCTCCGCTTTCTTCTGCTTCTTCTCTGCCTTATTCAGTTGTTCAGTCCTGCTCGACAACTTCGGCATCGGCCTCTCCGTTTCTGATACAAATGTGAACGTATGCTTTCAATTCGGGATGAATGCTGCGCATCAGCTCCCCGGTCTTCTCCGTATCCTCATAGATCCTGTCATAATAAAGATCCGAGAAGGCTTCCTTCAGGGATTCCTTATTTATGATCTGCCGCTCCTCAAAGGAATAGCGGCCTTCGCTCCACCACAGGAGCCTCACATATACCTGTTCCCGTACAAAGGACATACAGACGCCGTAGGTCAGTGTCAGGATCTCATCCACCTGGGCATGTTCCCCGGAGAGTTCCGTCAGGATCACCATCTGCTGATCCGACATGGATACCCGGTCCTTCACCATCAGGATATCCCTTTTGGCAGACAGCTTCCAGTGAATGGACATCAGCTTGTCCCCGGGAATATACTCCCGGACATCCGATACATCCGAGAAATCATGACCCCGTTTCATGGTCTCTTCACTTTCCGTCATCCCTCTGGACATATCCGACAGGTCCCCCACCTTCTGTCCCTCCATCGGCGGCAGTACCACAACCTCCGTCTCGCTCCGGACCTTCTTTGAAAGTGAGAAGAAGCCCAGAAAATCCCGCATATTGATTCCATCCAGACGGTAGCGGTACATGCCGTTCATGGAATAGCGGAGGGGGATCATTTTCTCATAGGTGGAATGCATCCGGATCGGCACCGAGATCCGGACGTCCCCGGTATCCCCGTAGAAACAGCTTTCCGTCTGCAGACGGATATTCGCATCATAGGAAAGGATCCAGGTAGGGTTTTTGATCACCATACGAAGAAATCCCAGATCCTCCCGGCTCTGTTCCCTTTCCGGAGCCTCCAGCGTCACCTCCAGCTTCCTGCGAAGTATGAATACGGACAGGATCGACAAAAAAGGTACAATACTCATGATTGCCAGAAACATCAGAAAGAAATGACTCCGCAGAAACCAATACAGAAAAACAACCAAGGCGTATTGTACCAAATATGCAATTATCCTGGAAATATGAATCCTGGTCTTCAAGCCATCGCCCTTTCATTTCAGTCAATATCAGCTTCTCGGCGCAGGCACCATCTGCAGCAGCTGGCGGATCGCACCGTCCATGTCGATCCCCTGCGCTCTGGTCCGCTGCCCCAGCTTCACTCTGTGACCCAGCGTGTCTCTCGCAACTGACTGGACATCCTCGGCGGTCACATAATTCCTGCCTTCGATCACCGCCATAGCCTTCGCCATCTTCAGCATGGCTATGGTTCCCCGGGGACTGGCCCCCATGGAGAAAAGATCACTCTTTCTGGTGGTCTCAACCAGATAAACGATATATTCATAGATCTCATCCCGGACAAACATATCATTTGCTTCTTTTCGAAGCGCGATCAGTTCATTTACATCCAGAACCGCTTCCACGGTAGAAAGCGGATTCAGTGCATTTCCCCGGAGGATCATCACCGCGTCGCTGTGTTCCGGATATCCCATGGACAGACAGACCATGAAACGGTCCAGCTGAGACTCGGGCAGAAGCTGTGTTCCCGAAGATCCATAGGGATTCTCCGTAGCGATCACCACGAAGGGATCCGGAAGTCTCCGGGTCACGCCGTCAACGGTCGCGGTCCCTTCCTCCATAACCTCCAGAAGTGCGGACTGGGTCTTCGGGGAGGTACGGTTGATCTCGTCCGCAAGGAAGAGATTACAGAAAACCGAACCTGCGCGATACTCGAATTCC